>DAOVYP010000348.1 GCA_030635565.1 Spirochaeta sp.
CTCCCGGTACCGTTACCGGGAACGTTACCGGGAATGTAAGTCTTTATGATTCATATATTTGAGGAGCAACTGAATGCAAATAAAATCAGAAATTGACCGGGCTTTCAACAGTCCTGAAGAGAAACAGTTTGCCGATCGGGCTGTGGCCGCCATGGTGGCCCTGGGTGTCGGTGACGCGGCCGGCGATCTCGGGCGGGATGATGCGACGCGTCAGAAATATGGCGTACTGATCAGTCTGCCCCCCGAAGGAAAAAGTACCGACGATACGGAATTCACAGTGCTTTCAGCACGAAGCATCCTTGAATGCCCCGGGGAGTTCAACGCCGAATTTGTCGCCGAAACATGGCGAAAACTGGTGCTGTCCGATGGCGGTGCCCGGGATCGTGGCGGAATGCCGCTCTACGGCGCCCTTTCAAACCTGGCCAGAGGAATAAATCCTCCATTGTCGGGAATAGATAATGTTTTCAATGTGGACGACGGCGCGGCGATGCGTTCGGTCCCTTTCGGAATAATCGGGTATGGCGATACGAAGAAAGCCGCGGAACTGGCGGCGGTGGATGCCTCGGTGAGTCATGATAACGACGGCATCTGGGCAGCCCAGGCCATCGCTGCAAGCACCACCATCGCCTTGAAAGGCGGGTCCGTAGACGAAGTGATCGATGCCGGCAGGGCCTGTATCCCTGATGACAGCTGGCTGGGACGGAATATGGACAAAACTTTTGCCATGCTGAATGAAACCGACGATCCCGATGACGCTTATGAGGCTCTTCATACGCTTCTTTGGACACCCAAACACTCATCTTCTCCTGAAGCAATACCTCAGGTTTACGGATTGTACAAACTGTCGGGTGGAGATTTCCGCAAAGGGTTTATCCTTTCGGCCAACTTCGGACGGGATGCGGACACAATCTGTGCCCTGGTTCTCGCCCTATGTGCGGCCGGTCAGGGCTTATCGGTTATCCCGGAGAGATGGATTGAACAGGTGAGGCATCCTGCGGGTGTCTGTCTGCGCTTCGCGGCTGAGGAGGATATGGTGGATCTCGGATTGAAACTCGCCGTTCAGGCGATTAAACAGGCAGGTTAGTGATGAGAGGAGAACTGCTGAGAAAAAGGATCAAGCAGGATCGTGCTCTCTATCTGATGCTCCTCCCTGTTATCATTTACTATATCGTCTGGCATTACATCCCCATGTGGGGTGCACGGATCGCTTTTCAGGATGTGAAATATATCGGCACGAACGAGTGGGCCGGCCTGAAGCACTTCAAGATGCTCTTTTCTTCTCCCGTATTTTTCCGGGTGTTCCTGAATACCATAGCCATAAGCGCCATGAAGATCGGCTTCTTCTCCCCCCTGCCAATCATCCTGGCCTTCATGTTCAATGAGATCCGGAGTTCCGGCTACAGGAAGATTATCCAAAGCGTGATATACCTCCCTCACTTCCTCTCCTGGGTGGTGATTGCGGGTATTTTCATTTCCCTGCTCTCCTCCCCCCTGGGGGTGGTCAACCAGATCATCTCATTCTTCGGTGGAGATCCGGTACCATTCATGACTTCCACGAAGCACATCCGGTGGATCTTCGTCATCTCCGAAACATGGCGGAGTATCGGATGGGACTCGATACTCTACATTGCGGCGATCAACGGTATTGCTCCGGAACTCTACGATGCCGCCACGGTTGACGGAGCTAATCGCCTGCAGCAGGCCCGGCACATCACGCTGCCCAGTATTATGCCCACAATTATCACAGTATTCATCCTGAACATGGGGTTCTTCATGAACGCCGGATTCGATCAGGTTTTCAACATGATGAATGATGCGGTCATCAATAAAGTGGACATCATAGACACCTATGTTTACCGGGTGGGATTAACCAAGGGGAACTTTTCACTGGGAACCGCCGCAGGGCTCTTCAAGGGTGTAATCGGGATTTTTCTGATCCTGGGGACAGATCGTCTCAGCCGGAAAGTGTCCGGTGAGGGGGTGTGGTAATGGAAAAGAGAAAAGCCGGTATCGGTCATTGGATCGTCGTTGTCACATTGTTCATTCTGGCAATCATCATGGTGTACCCACTCTACAATCAGCTGGTGATATCCCTGACGGGTCCCGAACACATCGCAGCTGCCGATGGTGCCACCCTGATTCCCAGAGGATTCACTTTTAGCACCTATTCCAGCGTCCTTGCGATCCCGAAGGTGTACAGGGGGCTGCTCAACAGCTTTTTTATTACCGCCGCGGGACTGGTGGTTAACATTCTGCTCACAAGCATCGGCGCATATGTCCTGATTAAACGGAATCTCGTAGGCCGCAGTTTTTTCATGATCATGATAGTGATTACCATGATTTTCGAAGGCGGTCTGATTCCGGACTACTTTCTGATGAGAGACCTGCATCTGCTGAACACATACGCCTCTGTAATTCTGTTCAAGGCGGTTAATCCTTACTATCTCATCATCATGATGCGTTTTTTTGATATGGTCCCGAAATCGATGCTGGAAGCCGCCCGATTGGATGGATACGGGAATGTCCAGATACTCTTCAAGATTGTGATGCCCGTCAGTGTCGCGGGAATCGCCACCATCAGTCTTTTCTATGGCGTATTCCACTGGAACGAGTATTTCCGGGCCATGATTTATCTGTCCAGCGAGAGCAAATGGCCGTTGCAGGTGATCTTAAGAGAGTTGATTATCTCCATGGAAAAAGCATCCTTTATCGGTGCCATGAGCTACCTTCAGTCCACGGGTGTGGTGACTATCGAATTCAAGGCCTTGAAGGCATCCCTGATTATATTGGCAATTGTTCCGATCCTTCTGTTCTATCCCTTCGTACTCCGTTATTTCGTCAAGGGAAGGCTCCAGGGGGCAGTTAAAGAGTAGGTTTTTATTTCCGTCTTCAGGGCGGTGGGTTTCTATTTTCATAGGAGGTTTAAGTATGAAAAGGATCCTTCTTTCTTGTCTGATTCTGACAATGTCGGTCTCAGGTATTTTCGCCGGGGGAACCGACGAACCAACCACGGTAAGCAGTGATGTGACGACCATTCGGATCGTCGGTAAGGACTTCTCTCCCGATGTGGAAGTGAATGTTCAGCTCTTACAGAATATCGAGGCTGGGTTTGAGGCTGCCACCGGTAAAAAAGTGAAGCTTGATCTCCTGTCGGTTCCCGAAGGAGCATACAGTGAGAAACTGAACCTGATGATCTTGTCCGGTGATATCCCCGATCTCATCTACTTCCAGGGAGGCGATGAAGTTATCGCAAACCAGGGTCTGCTTGTGGACATGACCGACTACATTGCCGGTTCCGATGTGATGCAGGAAGTCCTGATGGACTTCAATAAAGAGCGTTTGGCCAACTACCCCTATCTGTTATGGCTTGCGCCCCCCCGGGCCAGGACAGCGGTAATCCGGGAAGACTGGTTCAATGAAGCGGGTGGTAAAATACCGGTAACAGTAGAAGATTACTATCAGCTGTTCAGCACCATCAGGAAAAATCATCCCGA
>DAOVYP010000007.1 GCA_030635565.1 Spirochaeta sp.
GCGGGATGATGAAAACCCTGCCGATTACAGCGATACCCTCGTTCTTGACATGAATAACGTGGTTCCGGCTATGGCCGGTCCCCGCCGTCCCCAGGATCTGATTCCTCTGGCTGAAATTCCCGCGAATTTCCTGGAATCACTCAAGGAAGTTTATGGAATCGAGGGCACCAGGGTGAAAGCATCCGCTCCGGTAGACGGCATGGACCACGAACTGACCCACGGGGATGTAGCCATCGCATCCATTACCAGCTGCACCAACACATCCAACCCGTCGGTACTGGTGGCTGCCGGCCTGGTAGCCAGAAATGCCCTGGAGAAGGGGATCAGGTCGAAACCATGGGTGAAGACATCATTCGCCCCGGGGAGCCAGGTTGTCACCGCTTATCTGGAGGAGGCCGGTCTGTCGAAGGATCTCGATGCTCAGGGATTCCAGTTGATCGGTTACGGCTGCGCCACATGCATCGGTAATTCCGGTCCTCTGCCCCCTTCGGTGAAGAAAGCCATTGATGACGCCGATCTGGTAACGGCCAATGTACTTTCGGGTAATCGGAATTTCGAGGGCCGGGTGAGTCCTGACTCCAAGGCAAGTTATCTGGCCTCTCCGCCTCTGGTAGTTGCCTATGCACTGGCCGGTACGGTACTGATCGATTTTAAAAAAGATCCAATCGGTAACGAAGGCGCCGGTAATCCCGTATATCTGAGTGATATCTGGCCAACTCCCGATGAAATCAATGCAGCCCTCGGAACCCACCTGACTCCGGAACTGTTCAGGAAAACCTATGCCGATGTCTTCACCGGCACAAAACGATGGCAGGAACTGGATGCAACGATCGGGGACCGTTACGACTGGCAGCCTGACAGTACATATATTCGCAGACCGCCGTTTTTCGACGGTTTCGCCGAATCGGTGAATATCATGGCGGATATCCATAATGCACGCTGTCTGGCCATACTTCCGGATTCGACAACAACCGACCATATATCCCCTGCAGGAACCATCCCTATCGATGGTCCGGCCGGCTTGTATCTTAAGTCCCACGGTGTGGAACCAGGGGATTTCAACTCATTCGGCAGCCGTCGCGGAAACCATGAAGTCATGATGCGGGGCACTTTCGCCAATATCAGAATAAAGAATGCCATGGTCGCCGGAATCGAGGGTGGCTACACTAAAAACCCTGAGGACGAGACAGTGAGTATTTTCGATGCCGCCATGTCCTGGGGTGATAAAAAAGTACCACTGGTAGTACTGGCCGGTAAGGAATACGGTACCGGTTCATCCCGGGACTGGGCGGGCAAAGGCCCGATGCTCCTAGGCGTAAGATTTGTCATTGCAGAGAGTTACGAACGGATTCATCGATCCAATCTCATCGGCATGGGTGTCCTGCCGCTGGAATTTGCCGAAGGCGGTTCCGCAGATTCTCATGATCTGGACGGTTCTGAAGAATACTCTGTGACCGCCCTGGAAAATCTGAAGCCTCGTGATCGTTTGACTGTTGCTGTGAAATCGGCCGATGGATCGACGAAAGAGATACCTGTCCTCTGCCGTATCGATACGGCGGTGGAAATGGATTATTGGAGAAACGGCGGTATCCTCACTACCGTGCTGAGAAAGCTGCGGAACTGATTGTAAAAAGGAGACCAGATGCGATTCGATTACGATGCAGTCATCGTTGGAGCCGGAGGTGCCGGTCTCTATGCTGCGCTGGAAGCTTCCGGAGCCGGTAAGACGGCGGTAATCACCAAACTCTATCCCCAGAGGAGTCATACCGGTGCCGCCCAGGGAGGTATCAGCGCTGCTCTTGGCAATGTCGAGGAAGACAGTCCCGAATGGCACGCATTCGATACCGTGAAGGGCGGCGATTATCTTGTTGATCAGAATGCGGCAATTATTCTGGCTGAGGAAGCGGTTCGGGCGGTTTTCGATCTGGAAAATCGGGGTCTGCCCTTCAGCCGTACCCCGGAAGGCAAGATCGATCAGCGACGCTTCGGGGGGCATACCCGTGATTTCGGCGCCGCGGCGGTACGTCGATCATGCTACGCCGCCGACAGAACCGGCCATATGATACTCCAGACTCTTTATCAGCAGTGCATTAAAAACGATGTCGCTTTCCACGACGAGTGGCAGGTGGTGGATGTGGTGATGGACGGCACCCTGCTCACCGGTCTGGTGGTATTCGAACTGAGTACCGGGGAACTGCATCTGGTGAGCGCCAAAGCGGTGCTGTTTGCCACCGGCGGCTTCGGCAGGATGTTTAAAGTGACTTCCAACGCCATGGCCAACACCGGAGACGGGCCGGCGCTGCTGTCCCGTGCCGGAGTGCCCCTGATGGATATGGAATTCTTTCAGTTCCATCCGACAGGCATCAGAACGATGGGGATTCTTATTACCGAAGGCGTCCGGGGTGAAGGCGGAATTCTCCTGAACAGGGACGGTTATCGGTTCATGGAAAAATACGCCCCCACCATGATGGACCTGGCCCCCAGGGACATGGTGAGCCGGGCTATCATGACGGAAATCGCCGAAGGAAAGGGTATCAAGGGCGACAGAAAGATCGATGACTGGGTACATCTGGATGCCAGCCACCTGGGCCGGGAAACGGTGGAGGCCAAGATTCCCGATATCGCCGATTTCTGCCGCACCTACCTGGGAGTGGATCCGGCGGTGGAGCCCATGCCGGTGCAGCCCACAGCCCATTACGCCATGGGCGGCATCCCGACGGATCTGGACGGCCGGGTCACAGACGGAAAGAGAACCTGGGACGGTCTTTATGCCGCCGGTGAATGCGCCTGTGTATCGGTGCATGGGGCGAACCGGCTGGGTACCAACAGCCTGGTGGAACTCATCGTTTTCGGCCGCCGGGCGGGAAACACCATCGCCAAATATGTCGGGACAGCTACCTCGGTGAATCCGGGAAGAGCCGGGGACGATAAAATAAAAGCATGGAAAGATCGAATCATCGGTCTTAAGAAAGGTGGAGCCCATTCGGGAAAAACATACGAGGCCATGCAGGAAACCATGATGGCCAATGTCGGGGTCTACAGAAATGAAGGCGCCATGCAGAATGCCGTGGACGACATTGCCGGGCTCAGAGATTCATACACTGAAATCGGTGTCCAGGATCAGGATAGTAATTACAACACGGAAGTTCTCTCCATCCTGGAACTCGAAAATCTGCTGGATCTTTCCCTTCATACCTCGGCGGCGGCCCTGGCCAGAACCGAGAGCCGTGGGGCTCATTCACGGGAAGACTACCCGGATCGGGATGATAAAAATTGGTTGAAGCACTCCTTGAGCAATATCGTCGGGGGCAAAGTCATTCTGGATTCGAAGCCGGTAGACGTGAGCCGCTGGGAACCGAAACCCAGGGTGTACTGATGAAAGATGATAGAAAAAAAGATTTGAGAATGAACATAACTTTAGATATACAGAGATTTGATCCTGAGAGGGATACGGAACCTCGGCGTCAGGCCTATGAAGTCGATGTTCAGCCGACAGACAGGGTTCTGGATGCTCTGATGCACATAGCAAGGCATGTAGACGGGACCCTGGCATTCAGGAAATCCTGCGCCCATGGTGTCTGCGGTTCGGATGCCATGCGCATTTCCGGCAAGGAACGGCTGGCCTGCAAGACGCTCATCCGGGATGTGGCGAAAAAGGACGGGGACGTGATTTCCATCGATCCGTTGAATCACATGACGGTTCAGAAAGACCTGATGGTTGACCAGAGCGTGTTTCTGTCGAAGTTCAGGGCTGTGGAACCGTTCCTGAAACCAAGAAAACCTCTCCCTTTTTCCAGCGAGTTCTACCAATCCCCCGAGGATCGCGCAATCATCGACGAGGCCACAAAATGTATTAACTGCGGCGCCTGTTACTCGGCCTGTCCGGTATTGGACGAGAACCCGGATTTCCTGGGTCCCGCCGCCCTGGTGGCTGCCGTGCGATTCGTTTTCGACAGTCGGGACGAGGGTCTGGCCGCAAGGCTGGACATCGTAGATCAGCAGAATGCCGTATGGTCCTGTGACAACCATTTCGAATGTACGAAGGTCTGTCCCAGGGAGATCAAGATTACCAAACTTATCAATCTCACCAAGAGAACAATCAAGAAATACAAGGAAGGCGAAACCGACGCATGAAAATCCATGAATACCAGGCCCGGGACCTGTTCAGGCAGTTTGGCATCCCGGTGAATGACTACAAATTGGTAAGCACCCCCCGGGAAGCCGTAACGGCATCCGGTGGATGGAAACAGGTGGTCGTCAAGGCCCAGGTGCTCACCGGCGGCCGGGGCAAAGCCGGGGGGGTTAAGCTCGCCGATAATGCCGGGGAAGTCGAAACCAGGGCGGAAAAAATTCTGGGGATGGACATCAAGGGCCGCAGAGTTGAGAAGATTCTGGTCTGTGACGCCGCTCCCATCGCCAGGGAGCATTACCTCGGTATGGTTCTGGACCGTTCCCGGCAGGGCATAACTCTGATGCTCACCGATCAGGGAGGCGTAGACATCGAGGAACTGGCGGTTAACAATCCCGAGGCCATCCACAAGATGACCCTCTACCCTCACCTGCCTATTGACGAAAAAGCCCTGGATGCATTTCTCGGGAAAGCCATTCCCGGTGAATCCCAACGGAAACAGGCTCTGATTGCCACTAAAGCTCTCTTCACACTGTTCCTGGCGACCGATGCCTCCCTGGCGGAAATCAACCCCTACGCCCTGACTCCCGACGGCGACATGATGGCTTTGGATGGAAAAATGAATTTCGATGACAGCGCCCTGTTCAAGCATCCTGAAATTGCAGCACTGAGGAATCCCGAAGAAGACAGCGCCGACGAGATTGAAGCCCGGGAAAAGAATCTGAGTTTCGTCAGTCTCGACGGGGATATCGGTTGTGTGGTGAACGGAGCCGGTCTGGCCATGGCTACACTGGACCTCATCAAGCATTACGGTGGGAATCCGGCTAATTTCCTGGATGTAGGCGGCAGTTCCAATCCTCAGAAAGTAGCTGATGCCCTGAATATCATTCTACGAAACCCGAAGGTGAAGGCCATTCTCATCAATATCTTCGGGGGAATCACCCGATGCGATGACATCGCCAACGGCCTGCTGATGGCCCGGGAGCAGCTGGACATTGAAGTTCCGTTGATTATCAGGTTGGTGGGAACCAATCAGATCGAGGGTCGCGCCATTCTGGAAAGCGCCGGACTGAAGGCCGGTGACGACCTCGATGATGCCGTGAAATCTGTGATTGCCGCCACCGGAGGCGCCGCATGAGCATACTGATCGATGAAAACACCAAGGTGATTGTCCAGGGAGCCACCGGACGGGACGGTTCTTTCCACTTACGCAGCATGAAAGCTGACGGCACGAAAATCGTCGCCGGAGTGACACCGGGAAAAGGGGGCGCCGTTGTGGACGGAATTCCGGTCTTTAACAGCGTCGCCGAAGCCAGAAACGCCACCGGAGCCGATGCCGGCGTCATTTTCGTTCCGGCAAAGTTTGCTTCGGCAGCAATGAAAGAAGCTTCTGACGCCGGGGTTCCCCTCATCATCTGCATCACCGAAGGCGTGCCGGTTCTCGACATGGTGGAAATCTACCACCTGGTACGTTCCCGAGGTCAGGTTCTCATAGGACCCAACTGCCCGGGACTCATCAGCCCGGGAAAATGCAAAATCGGCATCATGCCGGCTTCAATTCATAAGCTGGGCAAAGTCGGTGTCATCAGCCGATCGGGCACCCTCACCTATGAAGTCGTTCATGCTCTCACTCAGGCGGCTCTGGGTCAGTCCACATGCATCGGTATCGGCGGAGATCCCATCATCGGAACCGGTTACCTCGACCTCCTGGAACGTTTCGAGGCCGACAAAGACACGAATGCGGTGGTGCTCATCGGTGAAATCGGCGGAGATTCGGAAGAACAAGCCGCGGAATTCATCAAAACCTCAATGCATACTCCCGTGGTGGCTTTTATTTCCGGCCGTTCCGCTCCGGAAGGTAAAAGAATGGGCCATGCCGGTGCGATAATATCAGGCGGCCAGGGAACCGCAGAAGCGAAAGTAGCCGCATTTGAAGCCGTCGGCGTTCCTGTTGCCGACACACCCAGCGAGATACCGGCAATGGTAGCGAACAGACGTGCGTGAGATTCTGTCCGGTACCAATGCGGCATGGCTGGAAGATGTACTCGAAGGAAGCGGCGCTGCGGTTTCACCGGAGTGGAGAAAAGTCCTGAATTCCGCTCCCGTCGCAGCCTCAGCTCCGACAGGGAATGTTGAACTGCACGCCAGAGATAAGCAACATAAGGTTGATGCCCTGGTGGAGGCATACAGGGAACTGGGACATCTCTACGCCCATATCAATCCCCTGGGCTCTTACATGCCTCCCAATCTTCGGTATGCATGGATTACCCAGCACGGTATCGGCAGGGAGCTGGATCCGGCCGCCTACGACCTGATCGATTCAGACCTGGATGAAGTTTTCACGGCACCGATATCCTTTGATCCGCCCCGGGCTACACTGCGGGAGATTATCGAGAAACTGGACCGGGTGTATGCCGGACACATGGGCTCGGAGTTTCTCCATATACGGAACCGGTCCATGCGGCGATGGCTTATCGGGCAGCTTGAGAGCCGGGAAAGACTGAAACCCCGGGATGATGAAGAACTCCGTCGATGGCAGCAGGATCTGATAAGGGCCGAAGAGTTCGAATCCTTTATCCACTCCCGTTTCACCGGACAGAAGCGCTTCAGCCTGGAAGGCACGGAGGTTCTCATCCCCGCATTACGCTACCTCTTCACCGAGTCCGGCAGGCGGAATATCAAGGACATAGTGATCGGCATGGCTCACCGCGGACGGCTTAACGTCCTCACCAACGCCATGAGAAAACCGGCTTCCGAGATATTCGCCATGTTTGAAGGTCACTATGTCCCCCACACCTATGGCGGATCCGGAGACGTGAAATATCATCAGGGTCAGAGCACCGACTTCGAAGTCGGAGACGGCAGGATGGTTCACATCAGTCTGGTGTCCAATCCAAGCCATCTGGAAGCGGCGGATCCGGTGGTACAGGGCAAGGCCCGGGGAACCCAGAGGTTGAAAAAAGATGTCACCCGTAAAAAGGTGCTCCCGGTTCTCATCCACGGGGACGCGGCCTTTTCGGGTCAGGGTATTGTTGCGGAAACCTTCAACATGTCCCAGCTCAGGGGCTACCGTACCGGCGGTACCATACATATTGTTGTTAACAACCAGATCGGCTTCACAACCGCCAGTGTAGATTCCCGGTCTACCTTTTTCGCCACGGACATCGCCAAAGTAATGCCGGTACCGGTCTTCCACGCCAATGGCGACGATCCGGAAGCCGTGATGAGGGCCATGGAACTGGCCCTGAGATGGAGACAGAAATTCGGACAGGACGTCGTGGTGGATATCATCGGCTATCGTCGGCTGGGTCATAACGAAGCCGATGAGCCTTCATTTACACATCCGATTATGTACGACCTGATACGACGGCATGACAGCGTGTCCAAAATCTACGGAAAAAATCTCGACGAAAGATCTGTCTACAAAGACAAGGCTCAGGAGCTGTTCCGGCGCAGTTATGTCGATGAGCTCAAAGTGGCCCGGGAAGCCGCCAGGGGGTTCACCGATTACCATGGTTTCCAGACCCTCACCGGAGACTGGGCCGGCGTAAAGCGGGGCTACAGCTTTGATTTCCCGGAAACCGGGGTACCGGAGAAGGCGCTGAAGGTTATTGCCGGAAAACTGCTGGAATCCCCCGACGAATTCAAAATGCATCCCAAACTGGAGCGGTTCGTCAAGAACCGCCGGAAAGCCGTCGAGACCGGAAAAGGCATCGACTGGGCCTTCGCCGAGAGCCTGGCTTTCGGAAGCCTTCTCGCTGAAGGCCGCTCGGTCCGCCTTTCCGGAGAGGACTGCGGCCGGGGCACATTCAGCCAGCGTCACGCGGTATGGTGGGACGTCTCGACTGAGACCCCCAGGCAGCATACCCCCCTGGCCTCCCTGGCAGCCGGAACTGCCCGGTTCAGCGTCTACGACAGTCCGTTATCGGAGTTCTCGATACTGGGTTTCGAATACGGCTATTCAATCGCCCAGCCTGAAATACTGGTTCTCTGGGAAGCCCAGTTCGGCGACTTTGCCAACGGTGCCCAGGTTATCATCGACCAGTTCGTCAGTGCGGGAGAATCCAAGTGGGCCAGGCACAGCGGTATGGTGATGCTCCTGCCCCATGCCTACGAGGGTCAGGGTCCTGAGCACTCCAACGCCTACCTGGAACGTTATCTGTCACTTTGCGCCGAAGACAACATGCAGGTGGCCAATCTGACCACTCCCGCCCAGTATTTCCATGTTCTGCGGAAACAGCTGCACCAGGAATTCAGAAAGCCCCTGATTCTGATGACCCCGAAGAGCCTTCTGCGGCATCCCGAATCCAGATCGAGCTTCGCCGAACTGACTTCAGGCGGTTTCCGGACTGTTCTGGATGATCCCGAAACACCCGATACCGTCGAAAACATCGTCGTATGCAGTGGACACATCTGGTACGACCTCGCCTTACGCCGGAAAGAAGCCATCGCGGCAGATTCCTCATCAGCGGCCGCACGGACGAAGATCATCCGACTCGAACAGCTCTATCCGTTTCCTGATAAAACACTCTCCGGTTTCATCAAGGCCTCACAGGGTGCCGGACGGTTCGTCTGGGCCCAGGAGGAACCCGCCAACAGGGGGGCCTGGAGTTTTACTGCTCAGAGACTGATGGAAATAACAGGAGAGCCCTGGATATATGCCGGACGACCTGCATCCGCCAGCCCGGCAACGGGTTCTCACGACAAGCATGAAGAAGAACTGGAGAACCTCATCGCCAAGGCGCTGGGACTGACTCCTACGGAAGGAAAACATGAAAGTTGACATCACAGTCCCCGGTGTCGGGGAATCCATCACCGAAGGCCTGCTGGCCTCCTGGTCCGTCGCCGACGGAAGTGTCGTCATCGAGGGTCAGGCGATATTCGAACTGGAAACCGATAAAACCACCATCGATATCACCGCGCCGACTACCGGTACCTTGAGCATCTCAGTTCCCGAGGGGACCGATGTGGTAATCAATCAGGTTGTAGGTGTCATTGATACCGACAAGGCCGAAGGCCCGGAAGCTGACCCGGAGACTGTACCGAAAGATTCAGACAGCAAACCCGCCGACTCAATCTCCGATGCGCCGGCCGCAGTCCCGGACGGTACAGACGCTCCCCCGGTCGGCCGCATCACCCCGGCCGCAAAAGCCGCTGCCGCCGAAAAGGGCATCGACCCTGCCTCTCTCACCGGAACCGGGCGGAGCGGCATGGTTACCAAGGCCGATGTCGCCATAGCGGCCGGGGGGGAAGCGGCCGGGAGGGGCGCCTCAGGCTCCGGAAGCGCCCCGCTCAAGGTGCCTGAAAGCTCAAAAGGCAGCCATGTTGCGAAAACCGGCGAGGAATCCGCCGCGGCCCGGCAGAGGTCATCCAAAACTCTCAAAATCGGGGAATACCGAAAACCCCTGAGCCGCATCCGAAAAATCATCGCCGCCAACCTGGCCCGTACCCGGGACGAACTTGTGCTGCTGACAACCTTCAATGAGGCGGATATGAGCGCCATCAAGACCATGCGCGCCCGGTTTGGAGAAGCCTTCAAGGACAGGTACGGGGTGAAGCTGGGATTCATGAGCTTCTTCCTCAAAGCCTCGGCTTCCGCTCTGGCCGCCTACCCGGAAGTCAATGCCTACATCGACGGCGATGAGGTTGTATACCGGGACGGCATTCACATCAGCGTGGCGGTATCAACCCCCAAAGGGCTGGTTACACCGGTAGTACGCCATGTGGAATCCAGGGGATTCGCCGAAATCGAAAAGGAAATCATCGGCTTCTCGCAGAAAGCCGCCGACAAAACCCTCATGCCTGACGACCTGATGGGGGGCAGCTTCACGATAACCAACGGAGGCATCTTCGGCAGTATGCTCTCCACTCCACTACCGGCTCCGAAGCAGTCGGCCATCCTGGGCATGCACGCTATTAAGGAACGGCCGGTAGCACTGAACGGTGAGGTGGTGATACGGCCGATGATGTACCTGGCCCTGAGTTACGACCACCGGCTGGTGGACGGACGGGAGGCTGTGGGATGCCTGAAGTCCATCAAGGAGGCTCTGGAGAATCCCGAGCGCCTCCTGCTGGAGGTTTAGGATGGAGAATACTCAGGTTACTTACACCCATGATGTCATTGTCATCGGCGCCGGCCCCGGGGGCTACGCACTGGCGCTGGACTGCGGCAGACAAGGCTTGAAAACCGCCATCGTCGAAGAGCGGGAGACCCTCGGGGGCACCTGTCTGAACGTGGGCTGCATCCCCTCCAAAGCCCTTCTTGAATCCAGCGAATTCTTCTACAGACTGAACCATGAAGCCGGGGTTCATGGTGTTAAACTGGCAGATGGCGGTGCGGTTCTCGACCTTAAGGCCATGATGGCCAGGAAAAGCTCCATTGTGGACAAACTCACCGGAGGCATTGCCGTCCTGATGAAGGCCCGGAAGGTTGAAGTGATACATGGCCTGGGAATCGTTGCCGCCCCGGGCCATGTAACGGTTGAAACGTCTGAGGCCAGGCCCGGGGGCAATACCGCTCCCCGAGAGCTCACGGCACCCCGGATCGTCCTGGCCACCGGCAGTATACCGGCCGGTCTCACCCACCTGCCGTTCGACGGAAAGAAAATTATCGATTCCACCGACGCCCTGTCACTGACGAAAGTACCGAAAAGCCTCGCGGTGATCGGTGCCGGCGCCGTAGGCCTGGAACTGGGCAGCATCTGGAGCCGCCTCGGTTCGAAGGTGATCATCATCGAAGCCATGAATCAGATTATTCCCGGAACCGATGCCCAGGCGGCCCGTATTCTGGCGGGAGTACTGAAGAAGCAGGGAATTGTCATCCATACCGGCGCCATGGTTGAAAGTGCCGAGCTGAGCTCCCGGAAAATCACTATATCGATACGAACCCGGAGCAAATCCGGAACGGGAAATACCACTCTCGCCGGGAATCCCGCTGACGGCAGTTCACCCGCCAATTCTTCCGCCGGGCTGGAAACCATCGATATTGAAAAAATCCTGGTCGCCGTCGGCCGTCAGGCGAACCTGGATACGGCCCTGGGAGCGGGAATCGATCCTGAACGGACCGCCGACGGCCGGTTCATTAAAGTCGACTCAGATTTTTCCACAAGCATAGATGGCCTCTTTGCCATCGGCGACCTCATAGGCAATCCCATGCTGGCCCACAAAGCCGAAGATGAGGCCCTGGCACTGGCCGCCCTTTTTGCCGGTGAGGCTCATCCGCCCTGGGGGGGACCGATACCCGGCATCGTCTACACCGAGCCGGAACTGGCCTGGGCCGGGGAAACCGAGGACGGTCTGAAAGCCTCAGGCAGCCCTTATGAAAAGGGCCATTTCCCCTTCGCCGCCAACGCCAGAGCCCTTGCGGCGGAAGCAGGCGATGGTTTCGTCAAGCTCCTCAGCAGTCCGGGAGACGGAAAACTGCTGGGAGCGGTAATCGTCGGGCACGGAGCATCGGAACTCATCGCCGAGGCGATAAGCGTGATGGCCATGGGAGGAAGCGCTGAAGACATCGCCCTCACCGTCCATGGTCACCCCACCCTGTCGGAAATCACAAAGGAGGCGGCTCTCACACTGATAGGCCGCCCCCTTCATAGAACTTGATCAGGAGAGGCTCTCTCAAAATGTTGGATATGGTTTGTAGACAAGGCGTGTTGAAGCACAGAAAGCGCAGTGTACCGGTAGGTACATGAGTACTTCGAGCAATCAACCAACGCAGTATACGAGCCTCAGGCACATTTTGAGAGAGCCTCAGAAGGAGAACAATTATGTCGGATACCACCTACGCAAAAGGCCTGGAAGGCGTCATCGCCGGTGAAAGCAGAATCTGCAAAGTCGACGGTGAACAGGGCCGTCTCTACTACTTTGGTTATCGAATCAAGGACCTGGCGGCCAATGCCACTTTTGAGGAAGTCACCTATCTTCTTCTCTACGGTGAGCTGCCCACAGTCGATCAGCTGATCGATTTCAGCGACCGGATGCGAAAAAGCCGGGACCTGAGTCCACCCATACTTCAGATGATTAAGGCATTCCCCAGGGAATCCCACCCTATGGAACTCCTGCAGTCAACTATTAACTTCCTATCCGGGTATATCGATCATAAAATCGAGCATTCCCCCACCTGCAACTGCCGACAGACCCTGCACCAGATCGCCCAGATCCCCGGGGTGGTGGCCGCTTTCTACCGGTTTAAAAACGGCCTGGACTACATTCCCCCCAGGGACGATCTCTCTCACGGAGCCAATTTTCTCTGGCAGCTCAAGGGCGAAGAGCCGGACCCTGAAGATGGAAAAATCATGGACAAGTGCCTCATTCTCCATGCCGAACATTCCTTCAACGCATCAACCTTCACCGCCCGGGTTGTGGCATCCACCCTGTCCACCTGCTACTGCTCCATCTCAGCGGCCATCGGCAGTCTCTTCGGCAGTCTCCACGGCGGTGCCAACGAGAAAGTGATGGCCATGGTGGAGGATATCGACACCATGGACAACGTCCGACCCTGGCTGGAAACAGCCCTGGAGGAGAAACGCAAAGTCATGGGTATGGGACACCGTGTCTACAAAGCCAAAGATCCCCGCGCCATCATCATGGAAGATTTCCTCCGCACACTGTCCCGCAAATACGGGGAGACCCGGAATCTCGACATCCTGAAAGAAGTCGAGAAGGTGTTCCGTGAAAAAATGGAAGAGAAAGGCAAGCCCATCTACCCCAACGTGGACTTCTTCTCCGGGGCGGTCTACAGCCTCCTGGGAATCCCCTCTAACCTGTTTACTCCCGTCTTCGCCATCGCCCGGGCATCGGGCTGGCTGTCCCACATCCTGGAGCAGCGCTCCGATAATCGGATCTTCCGTCCCAAAGCTCTTTACACCGGAGACGTAGAATTACCCTGGCCGGTGCTTGAAGAGAGGAGTTAAAAAAGATGAGCTATCGGACAGAATCAGACTCAATGGGAAAAGTATCCCTGCCGGATGAATCGTGGTACGGCGCCCAGACCCAGCGGGCGGTTGAGAACTTCGGCGTCTCCCCATTCACCATGCCCTTATCCTTTCTCAAAGCCCTGGCACTGGTGAAGAAGGCTGCTGCGGTCACCAACAGGAATCTGGGCGGAATTGATACCGGACTTGCCGATGCCATTGCCGCCGCCGCCGACGAAGTCATCACCGGGAAACTGAATGATGAGTTTCCCGTAGACGTCTTTCAGACCGGAAGCGGCACCAGTACCAACATGAACATGAACGAAGTATTGGCCAACCGGGCCAATGTCGCCCTGGGGGGGGAAAAGGGTACCCGTTCCCCGGTGCATCCCAACGATCACGTCAATAAAGGTCAGTCCTCCAACGACGTCATACCCACAGCACTGCATATTGCCAACCGGATGGCTGCGGAAGTAATGGTTGAGGATCTCAAAGTTCTCGAAACCGCCCTTGCCGAAAAGGAGAATGAATTCGCCGATATCATAAAGCTGGGACGTACCCATCTCCAGGATGCGGTTCCAATGACACTCGGCCGGGAATTCGGTGCCTTCAGGGAACAGGTGACCAAGGGCATACGCCGTATCTCCGTCACATTCGCCAATCTTGAAGAATTGGCTCTCGGCGGAACCGCCGTCGGCACAGGTCTGAACTGTCCGAAAGGTTTCGCTGAAGGCGCCATATCCTATATCAGCGATTCAACGGGTATTCCGTTTATCGAGGCGCCAAATCGATACGAGGCCATTGCCTGCCGTGATGCTCAAGTCGAACTGATGGGAGCCGTGAACACGGTAGCCGTCTCCCTCGGAAAAATTGCGGACGATCTCAGGCTGCCCTCTTCAGGTCCCCGGGCCGGTCTGGGAGAAATCATCATTCCGGCCCTCCAGCCGGGCAGTTCAATCATGCCCGGAAAGGTGAATCCGGTAATGCCGGAAATGATGATTCAGGCCGCCGCTTTCGCCCGGGGCCAGGCTCTTTCGGTGAGCATCGGCGGTACGAACAGTCCACTGCAATTGAACATGATGCATCCGATGATCGCCTGGTGTTCCCTGAGAGCGATGGAAATCCTGGGCGCCGCCGCCCGTGCCCTGGGAGAACGCTGCATCACCGGTATCAAGGCCGATGAAAAGCGCGCCGGCGACTGGATCGAACAGTCCCTGGCCCTGGTGACACCTCTGGCCTTGAAGATCGGCTACGACAAGGCCGCCGAACTGGCTCATGAAGCCTATCAGTCCGGTAAAACAGTCAGAGAAGTTGTGAAGGCCGCCGGTATACTTCCTGATGAGGAAGTGGACCGCCTCATGGATCCCGGTTCGATGATCCGATAGCTTTTTGAAAAGGCATTATTTGAAACGGCTCCCTTTACCCTCTAGACTTCATGCGGGAGGCTCTGATGAAGCTGAAGCACGATGATCCTGAATATATCGCAGCGATGAGGCTGCTCATTCTCGGAGATTGGGACGAGGCTGAGAAAGCCTTTTTAAAACTCCAGGAAACCTATGACGAAAGCGCCTTCGTTCAACTGGCGCTGGGTAATATCGCCTATAGTCGGGGAGATCTGGAAAGATCGGTCACTTGTTACGGAAACGCTATTGAACTGAAGAGGGATTTCGGAACCGCCTATTACAAGAAGGGAGTCTGCCTGTACCGGATGGGACGTTTACAGAAAGCTCTGGATACTTTTACTCAGATCCTCACTTTCAAAAACCAGAGCCATGCCATGGCCAGTTATTTCATCGGACTCATCAATAACTTCCTGGGTCGGGATGATGAGTCGGTGGAAGCATTCTCCAGGCTTCGTAAGGACTCTCCCGAATCGAAGATCGCCAATTACTACATGGCGCAGCTTCTCTACAAACAGCATAAGTTTGAGGAGGCCGTACCGTTACTCTCAGAACTGCTGGAAGAGGCGCCGCAATTCGCCGAAGTTCAATTCCAGATGGGTAAAACCCTCATGGCCATGCACAAGAATTTTAAAGCTATCAAGTATTACAAGAAAACCCTGGAGCTTAATCCTGCCGACAACAGGGCCAGGAGTGCCCTTGAACTCCTCACCGACGTCCAATGGCCGTAAGAGGTAATAATCAATGATCAGTTACGTATGTGATGTCTGCGGCTACATTTACGACCCATCAGAAGGGGATCCGGAGTTTCAGGTTGTACCCGGAACTCCCTGGGAACAGCTGCCCGAAGACTGGATCTGTCCGGTTTGCGGCGCGCCGAAGGAGCATTTTACGCCTCTGGAAGACTAAGAGGCACCATACTAGCCCGTATTGATTCCTGGGCCTATCATGTCCGCATGAGTGACATTCTTCTCAACCGTATCATCAAATTCCTCACAGAGTGGAAATTCAATCCCCTCCAGGCCGAAATCGCCGGGAGAATCATTGTTGGCTTCGGAGTTGTCATCCTTTCGGTTCTCCTGTGGCTTATTTCTGTAAAAATCGTATTTCGAATTGTCGAAAAAATTGTGACACGAACAAAAAACACATGGGATGACAATCTCGTCAACCAGGGGATATTCCGGCATATTGCCCGAGCCGTCCCGGCAATCATCATCTGGTTCATGGCTCCGGCTTTTCTCACGGGTCTGCCGGGACTGCTTGGCTTTGTCAGGATCCTGGCTGTTATCGCCTTAATAACCTCAGTCACAAGAACCATCCTGAGCTTCATGGATTTTATCAACGTCGAATACAACCGGAGAGAAGATTCAGGACGTCGACCCATCAAGGGAGTTATTCAGGCAGTTCAGGTACTCGTCATCGTAGCGGCATTGATACTAGTGTTTTCGGTGGTCACCAATCAGCCCGTTGCCGGTCTGCTTGCCGGCCTTGGTGCCATATCGGCCGTTGTGATGCTGATATTCAGAGATCCTCTGATGGGGCTGGTATCCGGCTTCCAGATATCATCCAACGACATGGTGAGAATCGGCGACTGGATCGAGGTGCCTTCCCAGGGCGCCGACGGGGACGTCATCGATATCAGTCTGCTCAACGTTACGGTCCGGAACTGGGACCGTACATGGGTCACCTTTCCCATACAGTCCCTCACCTCCGGAGGGTTCAAAAACTGGCGAGGCATGAGCGAATCCGGCGGCAGGCGCATCAAACGGTCACTGTCCATCGATATGTCCAGCATTCGCTTCCTTGAGAATGGTGAAATCAGGAACCTGGAATCCATTGAGCTGCTGAAAAGTTACCTGGAGAACCGGACTGAAGAAATCCTGGAATACAACAAGGGGATCAGGGCCGACAGGGGGTCCAGTCCCCTTAACGGGCGGGCTCTCACCAATATCGGCATCTTCAGGGCCTACGCCAAATCGTATGTCAGTTCACATCCGAAAGTGAATGCCGGTATGACCCTACTTGTCCGGCAGCTGCAAAGCGGCCCCACGGGCCTGCCCCTTGAAATGTATCTTTTCAGTGCCGATAAAGCCTGGGCCAATTACGAGGATATTCAGTCGGATATCTTCGATCATCTCTTCGCAGCCCTGCCTGAATTCCATCTCAGGGCATATCAGAACCCCTCAGGGACGGATTTCAGGAACTTTGGTGTAAAGACTCAGTATCAGGAAATGGAATAAAAAACCCCGGAAAATTCAGTTCCCGGGGTTCGCTACGGCGAAGCTCAAGCAAGTCGCTAGAAAATCTGAGTGGATTTCGCCCAGTCGTAGTACTTCTTCTTCAGGATTTCCCGGGAAGGCATCGGGTAGAAAACCAGCTTTCCGCCGGCGGCTCCGATATAAAGTCCGCGGCCGATCACCTGATAGTTGAATGTCGCCGTGGAAGAACGGTCGACAACCTTACTCATCTTTCCCTTACCGGCTTTCAAGTCCATGACACATGCCTTGAGATGTTCGAGCATCCTGTCGAAGTAGCCTCCGATATTACCCGTAAAATCATCATCCTCCAGATCCGGCATTGCCAGATCGGCAAAGAATATGGCCGGCATGGTCACCTTGCTGGAATCCTCCACGATGTACTTGGCAAAGTGTTTCGGATTCAATGCGGAAACGACCAGGGGATGGGCAGGACAAAGCTCCTGATACAGCGCATTCCCCGCCCAGGGTTCGGGGTCGGAATAATCTCCCTGCTCCAGAGCAAGAGCCCGGCCGTCCCTGGTGATGAGCCAGAGCTGTCCCAGGGCTTCGGTCGGTACCGCTTCAAGGGCCCGGTAGACAGACAGGTACACGGAATTTTTCCGGCGTCCGTCTGAATGCTCAACACATCGCTGGCGGGCAAAATCCAGATCAAAAGCCTCTCCGATTTTATCTTCCCTGACTTCAGCAAAAATCAGTTTCTCGGCGGAACCTTTGCGGTTTCCCAGGGCCATGTAAGCCCCGAAAGCCGTCGGCTCCAATTGTGAAGCAATCATGGCTTCCATGGGATAAAGAGTCAGGTAGTAATAGATGCTCATCGTATCTTCTCTCCTGTTTTGTTAATCAGCGGATCGGCTCTACCGACAGTTGATAGATATCGTCGGGACCGGCGGTGCCATAAGGAGACACCATGATGTAGTATTTTCCGGGAGTCAGACGTCGTTCGATCATGGCGTTGTAATCGTCGCCGTCATCATTCTCCTCTATCATGTTTCCCTGACCGTCATAGAGTTCCATATATGTATCCAGGTTGCCCTGTGTCCGAATGAGATATGTGCCTTCGCTCCGTACATCGAACTGAACCCAGTCCACATCTCCCATGGGAGAGAAAGAACGGCGCTGCGGAACGCCGTCGGCAGTAATCTGCGAGGCGCTGATCATACTGTTGTCATCTTCAAATTCATCCCTTACCGGAATCATGATATTCGCCATGATATCATAAGGACCTGTTTCGCCGCTGTATACGTAAACAATGAGATAATAGCTGCCCGAATCAAGTCCGGATGCCATAATCATGGGGTTGTTATCCTGACCCGAGTCATCA
>DAOVYP010000448.1 GCA_030635565.1 Spirochaeta sp.
ATGGGAGACTGCAGGGCCTCAAGCTTCAAATCAGCACCATCCCGGGGCATCTGATCTCCGTCTACCGGGAAACGCATCATCAGGTACAGGGTTTCGCCATCTTCGGTTACGATAGCGGGGTACTCACCATCAACCATGGCAAAGGTTCCCTCCACGGTTTCAGTATCCATATCCTGCCAATCGTCCATCATGCCCCGGTTACCGTGCATTCCCTGATAACCTTTTCGGCCATAGTACCCGCAATCATCATCATCAACGGTGCCGTTGGCGAAAACGTAACCGGTCGAAAGCACAATCAGTGCAGCGCCGATAAACCATATCCTGGAAGTCATCTTCCACCTCCTGTCGATTTCTCGACTTACGCATAAGATGACTTCCCAATATGAACGCATTGTGTACGCAACATATATTATTTAAAAACATGACCTCTGCCGCGCCGTCCTGTTCTTCCCTATGATTGAGCGTTCAGGCTGTCAAGAACATTGAACAGGGCCTGGGTTCCGTTCCGTTCCATCCCCCGCCCTACTGCAGCCCGGTAAAACGTTTCCACCAGCGCCAATCCCGGCAGGGCCAGGTTCATCCGCTTAGCCTCGGCCAGGGCAATCCCCATGTCCTTCATGTAGTGCATAATCATGAAACCCGGATTAAAATCATCTCCGGCAATCCGGCGGCCCAGATTATTGATGGTCCAGGAACCCGCCGCACCGCTGCCGATGACATCGATGAGGGCGTTCAGATCCAGCCCGGCGCGCCTGGCATACAGAAGGGCCTCGACAGTCCCTATCATCGTGCCCGCGATGGCAATCTGGTTCGCCATCTTCGTATGCTGGCCGCTTCCCGCCGGTCCCAGCAGGGCAATGGTTTTCCCCATGACATCAAACAGAGGTTTCACCCGATCGAAGGCCTCGGCCTCCCCGCCAACCATAATGGCAAGACGGGCCTCCCTGGCACCCACGTCCCCGCCGGAAACCGGGGCATCCAGAGCCAGTACGCCTTTCTCCTTCGCCGCCCCGGCGATGCGGATCGCCAGATCGGGACTGCTGGTGGTCATATCGACGACAATGGTACCGGGATCGACGGCGGCGAGTATCCCTTTCTCACCGAAGTAGATTTCCTCCACATCCGAGGGGTATCCTACGATGGAAAAAACAACATCCCTGCCCCGGGCAGCTTCGGCGGGATTCGCCGTGAGAACGGCACCCTTCGCTGTTAAAGGGTCAGTTTTCTTCACACTGCGGTTGTAAACCGCCGATTCATGCCCGGCATCGATGAGATGAGAGCACATGGACGAGCCCATGATGCCCGTTCCGATCCATCCGATTTTCATATATCCGTCACTCCCTTATTCATTGGTTTAGTACATCATAGCAGGAAGAACTTGTGTTGGAGGCCGTGAAATTGAAACAAAAGTCCCCATTCCCTTCACCATTATGTTTCTATTTGAGTGGGTTAACCACTTCAAGAGAAGAGAACTGATTGAAGTCGTTATTACGAGTATGGATTTTCCTGATCCCATGTTCCTTCATTAGAATTGCAGGATGCTCAGGTGCATACTTGTCCGCTGCTTACAGAAGAATGTCTGTATCTACAACAAACACTATTTCCGCTCCATAAGTTCCTTAATTCTGTACATGAGTACAGGATATTCTAATGCTTCACAAAGCAGATTTGTTCAGCTTGCTCGATTGGGTGAAATCATTTTTCATACAACCGACCTTTTTATTTTTAATGATGAACTTAAAAGACATTGAAAACTCCGGTTTAAATGTCCTTGACGTCACTTCCTTTACTTACCTAGGATTAACCCATGAGTGATATGGGATATTTCCGAGTAGCCGCAGCCGTTCCAGCCGTAAAACCCGCCGCCGTCAGGGATAATGCCGACGCCATCATCCACGCCTTCATCAATGCCTGCGAGAAGGGCTCCGATCTCGTGCTCTTCCCCGAGCTGTCGGTCACCGGATACACCTGTGCCGATCTGTTCCTCCAATCCCGGCTCCTGGCCGAAGCCGAAGTACAGGCGGCCCGTATTATCGACGAAACCTCCGCCCGAAGTTCCCTGCTGATTTTCGGGATGCCCCTGGCCCGGCAGGGTCGACTGTTCAACGTCGCGGTTGTCGTACGGGGAGGGACGGAAATCCTCGGCATCGTGCCGAAAACCTACATCCCGGATTCCCGGGAGTATTATGAAAATCGATGGTTCGCATCGGCGGACGAAGCCACCTTCACCCATGTCACCCTGGCCGGTCAGCGCGTTCCTTTCGGAACCGACCTGCTTTTCCGCCACGAGGACGATCGCCGCACCAGCTTTGCCGTGGAAATCTGTGAAGACCTCTGGGGACCGATTCCCCCATCGTCCAGACACGCGATTGCCGGAGCCCAGATGCTGTTCAACCTCTCGGCCAGCAACGAGCTGGTGGGCAAAGCGGATTACCGCCGCTCCCTGGTGAGCCAGCAATCGGCCCGCTGTCTGGCGGGTTACGCCTATGCCTCGGCCGGCCCCGGAGAATCCACCACCGACACCGTATTCGGGGGACATGCCATCATCGCTGAAAACGGCCGGGTTCTGGCCGAATCGGAACGCTTCCCTGTGGGAACAGAAATCCTTATCGCCGATATCGACATGGAGCTTTTGGACCATGAACGCCGGGGATCCCGG
>DAOVYP010000361.1 GCA_030635565.1 Spirochaeta sp.
CCTGTCCTGCAGCTCCAATTCCGTGACATCGGCTTCCACCAAATCAATATTGTCCCAACCATTCCGGTATATCCTGGCATTTGCCTTTTTCAGCATAACCGGGGAGAAATCAACCCCGAGGATCCGTCCTTGTTTTCCGATCTTATTAAGGATATGCGGGAAATCCGCTCCGGTACCGCAGCAGAATACCAGGACATTGTCCCCTTCACTCAGCGACGACTCCCGGAAAGCCAGACGCTTCCATCGGTCGAAGATATGACTCATCGACATATCGTAATGAGACGCAACAGGTCCGTTGTAGATATTTTTGATCATTTTGGAATCAACAGGCATTGTGTTCCTCCTTGTTGAAATATAATATAGTACTATAATGTATAGTACTGCAAATAATATTTGAAAATTACAAGCTTGTCACATATTATCTGAAAGAACTTTCTACAATTCGGTGTAATCAGCCATCGTTTCGTCGATCCAGAGAACGAGAGTCTCCGTAACCATCCGGTACTGCCGGATCAGCGCACGGGCTCCGTAACTGCCGAAATCAGAGACTTCTGCTTCATGGTCTTTCATCCAGTCTCTCAGGCTTATGAAGGATCGTCGAAGGGCCCCAAGCATCGCCATTCCGTCATTTCTATCCATTTTATCAAGGTTCCATATAAAGGCGTTATGGGCAAAATAGAATGGCTGGATCTCTTGTGAAAAATGATTCATCAGGACCAGGAATCGCTCACGACCGATGTCATTGATGTTATAAATCACTTTCTCCGGAGCCTCACCGTCCCTGACGATGCTTCCCTGCAGATAGCCATCCGCATGAAGCATCTTGCAATTTTTGTAAATTCCGGGACTGCTGATTTTCAACAGGCGCCCCAGATGACTGTTTTTGAAGAGAAGAGCCAGATCATAGGCATTTCGCGGTTCTTCAATGAAAAATCCCAGAAGGATCAGATCGACAGTTGATTTTCGGCTATTATTCCGCATTAATGCAGTATACAGTATAGTACTTCAATTTCGTCAATATCCGAATCCAATCCTCCAGGCGAAGCCGTCCAGTGCGTCAGAAGGGTGTCGGGTCAATGTGACCAGGCAAATCAAATCAGGCAGGGGAAGAGACCCGGTGAAGTCGTCGGATACCGAAGGCACCGCTAGACAAGCCGGGTCTCTTCCCCTGCCATGATTGACTTACTTCTCTCCACATTGACCCGCCCCCCCTCCAAGCGTAAGATGTTGCTCGTTATGAAGAAACGCCTCATCACCTCCGCTCTGCCCTATGTGAACAACATCCCCCACCTGGGGAATCTGATACAGGTACTCTCCGCCGACGTATTCGCCAGGTTCTGCCGGCAGTACGGTTACGAAACCATGTACGTCTGCGGTACCGATGAATACGGCACCGCAACCGAAACCAAAGCCCTGGAAGAGGGTGTGACACCCAAAGAACTCTGCGACAGATATCACGAGATTCATGCGGACGTCTACAAATGGTTCGAGATTGATTTCAACCATTTCGGGCGCACCAGCCGCCCGGTACAGACCGAGATTGTTCAGAACCTCTTCAAGAGGGTGGATGAAGCCGGATACATCAAGGAAGCCACCATAGAGCAGCTCTACTGCGAGAATGATGAGCGTTATCTGGCTGATCGATACGTCCATGGCCGCTGCCCGCATTGCGGTTACGAGGATGCCCGGGGCGACCAGTGTGAGGATTGCGGCAAGCTGCTGGATCCCACCGACCTGGAATCTCCCCGCTGCGGCACCTGCGGCAGCACCCCGGTTATACGCGAAACCCGTCACTTGTATCTGGATCTGCCGGGCATCAAGCCCATGCTGGAAGAATGGATCAATGAGACCAAGGTAAGTGGATTCTGGGCCAATAACGCCGTCCGCATGACCGAGAGCTGGATACGCGACGGGCTGAAGGAACGGGCCATCACCCGAGATCTCAAATGGGGTATTCCCGTCCCGAAAAAGGGATTCGAGAACAAGGTGTTCTACGTCTGGTTTGATGCTCCCATCGGGTACATCTCAATCACCGCCGACCTCACCGACGATTGGGAATCCTGGTGGAGGAGTCCTGAGGACACCGAGCTTTACCAGTTCATCGGTAAGGATAATATTCCCTTTCACACCGTCATTTTTCCCTCCACCCAGCTGGCGTCCGGTGAAAAATGGACCAAACTCCACCACATGAGTTCTTCCGAGTATCTGAACTACGAAGACGGCAAGTTCTCCAAGAGTAAAGGCGTCGGAGTTTTCGGCAACGACTGCCGGGACACCGGCATCCCCGCCGATGTGTGGCGCTTCTACATCTATTACAACCGTCCGGAGAACTCGGATTACCAGTTCACCTGGTCCGACTTTCAGGAGAAGGTGAACGGCGAGCTCATCGGCAACTTCGCCAATCTGGTGAACCGGACACTTTCCTTCCTTGGTCGCTTCTATGACGGCAGGATACCCGAAGCTCCGATGGACGAAATCATCTGGGGAGAGGTGAAAGATCGCGAGAAAAAAATTACCGAAAAACTGGACCGGGCCGAGCTTCGAGGCGCCTTCCGTGACATATTCGCCCTCTGCGACCTGGGGAATAAAACCTTCCAGGCCGGTGAGCCATGGCGAACCCGCAGGGATGCCCCGGAAGATGCGGCCAAACTCCTGAAAACCTTGAGTTTCCTGGTCCGGGACCTGGCCATCCTCATCAAGCCCTACTTACCCGCCACCTCCAGGCGGCTGGCCTCATGGTTCGGTCTCGAGAGTGATGAATGGGGCATTCTGGGCAGCGAAGAAGGTCCCGTTGAAATCACCAGGTCTGAAATACTCTTTGAAAAACTCGAAGACGATCGTATCGCAATTTTGCGAGACCGGTTCAGCGGTTCCCAGGCCGAGCGCAAGGCAGTCGATGAGGCTGTCGAAGCCGCTGCCGCCGATGAGCCCGCAACTCCCGAGCAGGGTTTTATCGCCCTCGACCTCCGGGCCGCCCGGATTACCACCGTGGAACAGCATCCCAATGCCGACAAGCTTTATGTCATCACTCTGAACGACGGGACCGGCGAGCCCCGCACCATCTGTTCCGGACTGGTGGATGACTACAGTCCCGCGGAGCTGGATGGAAAAACCATCGTCCTGGCCTACAATCTCAAGCCTACCAGGCTCCGGGGCATCAAGAGCTATGGCATGCTCCTGGCTGCCGAGGATGAAGAGAAGAATCTTGAAGTACTCATGCCCGTTGCCGAGCCCGGGGAGCGCGTACACCTCGATGGTGCTTCCCTTATGGATCCGCCGACGAAACGGGTTTCCATCAACCGTTTTTTCGAGACTCCCATTCATGTTGAGGGTGGAGCCGTGAAGGTTGGCGAGACAGGGC
>DAOVYP010000225.1 GCA_030635565.1 Spirochaeta sp.
GCCCGGCTGCAGGTAACGTTGCGTTGAGCGCTAATGCGGCAGCAGCTGCTTCTGTGGGCAGCCTTCCAACCGTCACCCCGGGTGAAACCCTCATCGAAGTCCGTCGCGAGGGCCGGGTCGCCGGACACATCACTTTGGCGGATCCGGTTAAAAAAGAGGCGGCCTCGGCGGTTTCCGCCTTAAAGAAACGGGGTGTCCGCCCGGTGATGATTACCGGCGATGCCCCGGGAGCGGCCCATGCCGTGGCCGCCCTGGTGGGCATTCCCGACGATGACGTCCGTTCAAGCCTCCATCCGGAGGACAAGCTCCGGATCGTCCAGGAATTTCAGCAGGAAGGATTGCGGGTCGGTATGACCGGAGACGGTATCAATGACGCGGCGGCTCTGAAAGCGGCGGATGTCGGCTTTGCCCTTGCCGAGGGCACCGATCTGTCGATGGAAGCCGGTGACATTGTCATCACCCGGGGAGGACTGGGACGCATCGTTGAAGCCCTCACTCTGTCTTCCCTCATTGTGAAGACGATTAAAAGCAATCTGTTCTGGGCCTTTGTGTACAACCTTATTGCATTGCCTGCGGCGGCTCTGGCCCTGGTGCATCCCCTCATCGCCGAGGTGGCCATGAGTCTGAGTTCCATTGGGGTGGTGCTCAACTCAATGACGATTCGTAATCGATATTCGAGAAGGAGAAAACGAATATGAACAAGTATGAGATAGAAGTCACCGGTATGACCTGTGGCCATTGCGTGTCCCGTGTTGAATCGGCTCTCGAGCCGCTCTCCGGAAAAGTGAATGTGGATCTCGGGACCAACCTGGCTTCGGTTGAGAGCGATCGTCCTTTGGATGACCTCCTCACGGCCATGAGTAAAGCCGGTTATCCCGGGAAGCTCAAGGCCTGATGCGATCGGAGCCACCCTGTAATGTATACTGACAGCCATGAAGCAGCACTTTCCCGGCAGTCGTCCGTTCCACATGGACGAGGGATACAGCGGGCCCTTGAGGTCCGTTCCCTATTTTGAAGGCTGGTACCTCCGGCAGGTGACGGCTGACAAATCACGGTCTCTGGCCGTGATTGTCGGCTTGTCCCTGGCTCCGGACCCCCACGCATTCATTCAACTTCTCTCCGGACCCGAAGGACGTGTACTGAAAGTCCGATATTCCCTGGACAATCTCATCGCTCGAAGGGATCGATTCGAAGTGACCCTCGGAAAGAACCGGTTTTCGCCTGAGGGACTGGTTCTGAATATCGATGATGACGGACAGAGTGTCAGTGGAAGTCTTGAATATACCGGTCGGATTCGCTATCCATCCAGTGTTCCCTCACCGGGCATCATGGGGCCGTTCTCCTGGGTTCCTTTCATGGAATGTATTCACGGTCTGATAGCCATGGATCACAGGGTAAGCGGCAGTATCATCTGGAACGGCGAGAAGACGGATTTCTCGGATGGTCGGGGTTATATGGAAAAAGACCGCGGCCGCTCAATGCCGAAACAGTGGATCTGGATTCAGACCAATCAGTTCAAGCAACCCGGTGACAGCCTGATGCTTTCGGTGGCCCGCATACCATGGCTCGGCAGTTCGTTCACCGGACACCTCGGTTTCCTGCGATTCAACGGCTGCCTGCAGCGATTCGGTACCTATGCCGGCAGTAAAATAAGCGGCAGCTCCTCGGATAGCGGTCTGGAACTGCAGGTGATGGTGAAACGGTGGATTCTGAAGCTCATAATGGAAATGAAAGGCAGCGGCGGAAGCCTGGATGCTCCGGTTCAGGGCGCGATGAGCCGGGAAATCATCGAGTCACCCCGGTCTTCGGTGAGGGCGATCCTCAGGGAGAACGGTATACTGCTCTGGGAAGGAAGCGCCGAACCGGCGGCCGTCGAGGTGACCGGTAATCCGATGAAACTCCTTAATTCAGGTTAGGTATGCGCCGGTGGAGTTTTTCTGCTATCGTGGCGTTGTTGGAGGTTCAGTATGGCAAATCTTGATACTCAGTTTCTCGGCTTAACTCTCTCCAGTCCGATTATCATCGGGTCGAGCGGATTAACCGGTAATACGGCAAATATATGCAAACTGGCCGAAGCCGGCGCCGGGGCAGTAGTTTTGAAATCAATATTTGAAGAACAAATCCTCGCGAGTATTGCACGGGAAGTCCGGAAGGGCGGGGTTATCTACGGGCAGGAAGATGTAGATGAATTTATCGCCTATTACGAGAGAATGCACTCAATTAACGATTATATGGCATTGATCCGCGAGACGAAAAAATCAGTTTCCATTCCGGTTGTAGCGAGCATCAATGCGACGAGCGATAAGGAATGGCAGGCAATTTGCGCAGATCTCACCGAAGCCGGTGCCGATGCCCTGCAGCTGAATCTGTTCATCAGTCCCTTCGATACCAGGCTTTCCAGTGACGGGATCGAAGAAACCTATTACTCGGTTGTCCGTAAAGTGAGGGCTTTGACACCGCTGCCGCTGGCCGTGAAAATCGGTCCGTTCTTTACCAATCTCGGTCGTCTGGCTGCCGGACTGGGTGAGGCAGGGGCCGGAGCGACGGTTCTTTTCAACCGCTATTCTTCGCCGGATATTGATGTGAAAGGCCTGAGCATGAAAACAGGATCGTCAATGAGCTCCGATACCGAGTACCTTTCGGCACTCCGCTGGACGGCCCTTCTGTCACGCTCGGCGGGTACTCAAGTCGTCGCGGCAACCGGGATTCATGACGGTACTACAGTCATTAAACTCCTTCTCGCCGGAGCAAGGGCCGTAGAGGTTGTGAGTACCGTATATAAGAACGGTGAAAGCCGGATAAGAGAAATGAACGATGGTATTGCGAAATGGATGGACGAAAAGTCTTATACCTCTATCGATGCCTTCCGGGGAACGATGTCCGGTGAAAAAGTTGATGATGCCCGAATCTTCGAGCGGGTTCAGTACATGAAACGTTTCGGAGACATCTGAGAAACACGCAATTTCTTTCTATAAGGGATAATCCGCTTGCCGCCGGAGCTTAGTCCCTGTCGTCCAGATCCAGTTCCTTAAGGGTATAAGGCATCAGGAAGAGGGCTTCACCTCTCTCGTATGCCGAAACGGTCTTGTAGAATTCGATAAGGTCCCTGAGATCATCGGGAACCATTTCCATCGGATTCGCCGGCTGCAGGTCGAGGAATACCGCGAGAGCAGGGAAAATACTGGGGAAGGAGAAAGTGATATTCCCGGGGTTGATTTCCAGGATGCGTGCGTTTTGAATACCGGCCATATCTTCGACGAGTTCGATTGCTTCATCCAGACCGCCCATGCTGTCTACCAGACCGCGGTCCATAGCCTGCCGCCCGGTCCAGATACGGCCCATGGCCACGGTATTCACGGACTCGGATGTCATGTCCCGGTTCACGGCGACCATACTGATGAAGGAATCATAGTTTTCCATAACCGAATCCCGAATACGCTGTTCCTCGGTTTCGGTGAGCGGGCGATAAATGTTGGGAATATCGGCCGATTCGGTTGTCGTAACGGTATCGACACCGATTTCAAACATCTCCAGCAGACCGGAGATGTCGGGAATCATGGTGATGACACCGATGGAGCCCGTAATTGTGCCCGGAGTGGCCAAGACTCTGGAACCCGGTGCGGATATCATGTAACCGCCTGAAGCTGCGACCCCGCCCATACTGATGACAATAGGTTTGGGTCGAGGGCCGACGGCGCAGAGGGCCACTTCCCGGGCGAGAACATCCGATGCCAGCGCCGAACCGCCGCCGGAATTCACCCGGAGTACGATGCCCTGTACGAGAGGATTGTAACGGGCATTCCGGATGGCGGCGGCAAGGGTATCGGCGCCGATGCTTAAACCTCTGACACCTTCACCCATTATGATGTTGCCGTTGGCGTAGATGACGGCAACGTTCGGATGGTTGGTGGATTTCCATTCATAGTCCATGTCCCATCTGACACGGGAGAAGTAGATGACCCGGTATCGGCGCATTCCAAGCCAGGTTTCAAGCTGGTCTTTGTACATCAGTTCGTCAATCAGGCCGGCCTCGTGTGCCCGGGCGGCAGACATCCAGTACCCTTCCGTATACAGATCATCCAGATTCTCGGTGAGTTTGGTATTCCTGCCTTCACCGATCATACGGTCCATTTCATCATGCAGACCGCCATAGACGTACTCCAGTGATTCGCGCTGGGCGTCGGTCATTGAGGATTCGGACAGGTTGTTGTAGACGGTTTTATAATCGTGGCTCTGGAAGTTGTAGATATTCACCCCGTATTTGGCCAGAAGATCCTTGAAATAGAGGTTGGAAACGCCGAAGCCCGTCAGATCGATGGATCCCCGGGGACTCATGAATACCGCATCTCCTACGGATGCCGCCAGGGCGTACTGGGTGCTTCCGAAGGAATCACCGTAGAAATAGATCAACTTTCCGGCCTCTTTGAGTTTCATGAGAACCTGTTCGATTTCAATCAGGTTGGAAAATGAGGTGCGAAGGGACTGATTGTCGAACAGGACCGCCTCGACTTCCGGGGCATTGAGAATCATCTCCATGTCCTGCAGGAACTCATACAATGAGCGGGTTGGATTCGGATCCGGCTTGAAATCCTGAGCCTTGGCATACAGCCTCGGGGTATCGGTTATCACCTGGGCAACGTCGTAAATCACGATGCGTTTCTGGTGTGCCGACAAACTGCGCATCTGCTTCAGGGACGCAAAGGTCTGGATATTGCCTTCCGACCACGAATTGGTACCGGCACTGGTGACTTCGCCTCCCAGGAGAAAAC
>DAOVYP010000537.1 GCA_030635565.1 Spirochaeta sp.
ACAGGTACTTCTAAAATTTTACCCGTACATTTGACAGTGTCGCCTTCTGAAATTTCAACTTCCTGTATTGTTCCTGAGATTGGCGAGGGCACATCCATGACGGCTTTATCGCTTTCCAGTGAGATAAGGGGTGTTTCATTTTCCACAATTTCTCCCGGGGAAACGTACACCTCAACAACTGCGACGTCCTGGGATCCTTCAAGATCGGGTACTCTGATTTCCTGTAATGCCATGTCTACCTCCTCCCTAATCCGTCAGTGGGTTGGGCTTGGCCGGGTTGATATTGTATTTGGATATGGCCCGGGACAGAACTTTTGCGTTAAGAGATCCGTCCTTCACCAGGGCTTGTAATGCCGCCAGAGTAATCCAACGTCGGTCGACTTCGAAAAAATCACGAAGTTTTGCCCTGCTGTCCGATCGCCCGTAACCATCGGTACCCAGCACTGTCAGGGCATTGGGAATCAGGCGCCGGATCTGTTCGGGATAGGCACGCATGTAATCCGAGGAGAACACAGCCGGTCCTTCATGTCCTTCAAGGACTTGGGTCAGATAGGGTTTTTGCGCTTTGGCTTCGGGATTGATCAGATTCTCCCGTTCACATCTCATTCCGTTACGATGGAGCTGATTCACTCCGGGAACGCTCCAGATATCGGCTTCCACCTTCCAATCCTCAGAGAGCATATCAGCCGCGGCGATCACTTCCCGGAAAATGGTTCCGGATCCCATGAGCTGTACTTTCGGCCCTTTGCCCTTTCCGGATTTCCGGAACAGATATATGCCCTTGATGACTCCTTCTTCGACACCTTCGGGTAACCCGGGCTGGGAATAATTTTCATTCATTACGGTGATGTAGTAGAAGAGGTTTTCTCTCTCGGCGTACATCTTCTGCAGCCCATTTCTGACGATGATGGCCATCTCATATGAAAAGGCCGGGTCGTAGGCACGGCATGTGGGGTAGGTGGCCGCCAGCAGCAATCCATGTCCGTCCTGATGCTGCAGACCCTCACCGTTCAAGGTGGTCCGGCCGGCGGTGGCGCCCATGAGGAAGCCACGGGCTTGAATATCACCGGCGGCCCATGCCAGATCCCCAATACGCTGGAAGCCGAACATAGAGTAGTAGATGTAGAACGGGATCATCGGTATACCGTAATTCGATCCGGCGGTGCCGGCTGCGAGCCAGGAGGAGAATCCACCCGCTTCGGTAATTCCCTCTTCCAGAATCTGTCCCTCTTCAGACTCCTTGTACCACATCATGCTGTCGGCATCCTGGGGCTTATAGAGCTGGCCCGAGGGTGCATAGATGCCCAGCTGTCGGAACATGCCCTCCATACCGAAAGTACGGGCCTCATCAGGTACGATCGGCACGATGTATTTCCCGAGTTCCTTATGCCGTGCCAACCCCGCCAGCAGCCTGACAAAAGCATTGGTTGTGGAAACTTCGCGGTCTCCGGTGGCCTCTATGGCACTCTTGAAAATTTTATCACTGATCGGTGGTATGGTGAGGCCGGGCGGATCAAAACGTCTGGCCGGTATGGATCCGCCGAGTTTCTTACGCTGACGTCTGATGAACATCATTTCTTCCGAGTCATCGGCAGGTCTGATGAAAGGCAGGTTCTCCAGTTCCTTATTCTTGAGGGGAATGTTGAATCTGTCACGGAACTCCACCAGGGATTCGATATCCATCTTTTTCTGACTGTGGGTACCCATGGAGGCCTCTCCCGCCTTGCCCATACCGTAACCCTTGACGGTCTTTACGAGAATGACGGTTGGAACAGCGTCGGCCTTCATGGCCAGGGCGAAAGCCGGGTATATCTTCCTCGGATCGTGCCCCCCCCTTGTCATCTGCCAGAGATCCCGGTCGCTCATGTCTTTTACCAGATCCGCAACCTTCGGATCGGATTCAAAGAAAGTTTTCCTCAGATGTTCGGGACCCTTGGAACGGATATCCTGAAATTCACCGTCCACCATGGAGGCGAATTTCCGCAAGAGGACACCCTCGCTGTCTTTCTTCATC
>DAOVYP010000130.1 GCA_030635565.1 Spirochaeta sp.
AGCATCCCGGAACCTGTGATAGCTGCGATGTCTGTGCCGGGGAAGTGGAATCGGCAGACGCTACAGAGGATGCCCGGAAGCTCCTCTCGGCGGCAGCCAGAACGGATCAGCGCTACGGCTCACACTACCTGGTGGACATTGTCCGGGGTACCGAAACCGACAAGGTGATGGAACGCGGGCACGACAAGCTACCCACCTTCGGCGTCGGTGCCGATAAGCCCCGGAAATATTGGCTGGGAATCGCACAGGATCTGGAAGCCGGCGGCTTCGTCTTTCGGGATGAAGAGCGATTCAAGGCCCTGACAATTTCCGGGGAAGGAAAGGAGCTGCTCTTCGGCCGGATCAGGTTCCGCACCGTCCACCGGGTCGGCGGCAGGAAGGAAAGCATCCACGCGGGAACTCTGAAATTCGCATCCGGTGGTTCAGGTACTGAAGAACAGGAGTTATCCGGCTCAGACTTGTCACTCTTCGAGAAATTACGCGCCATCCGGTTCAAGAAGGCGAAGGAAATCGGCAAACCTCCCTATGTGATATTCCCCGACAGAACCCTCCGAGCCCTGGCGGCGCTGCGGCCCCATACCGGGGAGGAGATGCTTGACTGCCCGGGGGTGGGAGAGAAGAAACTCGCAACCTGGGGTGAATTGTTTCTGGGAGAAATCAGGGATTTTGAAAGTAACGGGACAGGGGAGTAAGCCATGAAGATACCCATTTACCAGGTGGACGCATTCACTTCGGAAATCTTCGGTGGAAATCCGGCTGCCGTGTGCCCGCTGGAAGAATGGCCGGAGGATGAGGTTCTCCAGAACATCGCCATGGAAAACAATCTCTCGGAAACCGCCTTCATGATCCACCGGGGAGAGTTCTGGGACATACGCTGGTTCACCCCCACATACGAAATCGATCTGGCCGGACACCCCACACTGGCTTCGGCATGGGTGATTTTCAATTTGCTGACCTCCCGGGGGGGGATTCAGGATGAAATCGTATTCCGAACCCGGAAGGCCGGAGACCTGAGGATTACCAGATATGGATCCCGGATCGTAATGGACTTTCCCTCCCGCCCGGGCAACCCGGAACCGGTGACTCCCGAGGTCATCCAAGCCATCGGACTGAAACCCGAAGCTTTATTCAAATCCCGGGACTGGATGGCAATATTCCCGGACGAGGAATCTGTCAGATTCTACAAGCCGGACTTCAAAGCCCTCTCTCGCATTGCCGACAGCCGGAACGGTATCATCATCACCGCTCCGGGCAGCGGCGGAATCGATTTCGTCTCCCGCTTCTTCGCCCCGGATCTTGGCATCAACGAAGACCCTGTTACCGGATCGGCCCACTGCACCCTGGTACCCTACTGGTCCGATCGGCTGAATAAAAGCGAACTCCTGGCTCATCAGGTTTCTCCCCGATGCGGCGAGCTCTACCTTGAAGACCGGGGAGAACGCATCATCATTGCCGGAGAAGCGGCTTTATTTCTGGAAGGAGAAATCAATGTCTGAGAACCGGAGATATCGGTTAATTAATCCGTGGCGAAGCGTTCCCGAAAATGGGCATTCAATACCCTCTGGTCGGCTTCCGGTACGGTCGGAATGGCATCGACTGACATACTCCGTACCCGCCGGTGAATACCGGCCAGCTTTTCAACTACGATAATCACCCCTTCGGCATCGGTTAATGAACGTCCGCAAGTGAGCAATCCATGGTTGGCCAGAAGAACCGCGTTACCATTGCCGAGTGCCCCGAGAACCGCTTCGACCAGGTCTTCGGTACCTGTTCGCCTGTAAGGGGCACAAGGTACGGGTCCACCCAGGAAAGCCGCCATTTCCTCGGCTACAACGGGGATTTCCCAGCCCAGAACGGCATGGGCGACGGCTTCGGGCGGATGGGCGTGTACCACCGCCTCAACACGGGAACGCCGCCTGTATACGGCGGCATGAATCCGATATTCCGAGGAAGGCAGACGCGGGCCGCTGCGCCCCACATCCACGATACCGTCAAATCCGATCACCGCCAGATCCTCCGGTTCAAGATCCCTGTAGCGGTTCCCTGTCGGGGTGATTATCATGGCCTCCTCGCCGGGAAGCCTCATACTCAAATTTCCTTCGCCGGGAAGTACCAGGCCGGCGTCGAAGAGTTCCTTCGCCGCCCTTACCAGGTCCCGTTTCATGCCTGTCAATATCATGACAGGCATTCTAGCACGGCCACTGTATTCAGGTCTCCTCCGCATTTTCCAGCGTACGAATCCATCCAGCTGCGATCCCGGCATATTCCCCGAGATATTCCTCCAGGTGACGCTTGAGCTTCCGGCGTTGTATCTCTCCAAGGGCTTTGTAGCGCTGGAGAAAGATAAGCCGATATGCCCGGTCCCCCCCGAGCCATCGCAGCAGCGCCTGCCAGCTGTAGAGAAGCAGATCGGTATGATATTCCAGATATCGTTCGGCTTCGAGACGAGCCTCACTGAGGCGGCCTTCCCTCATCAGTTTATACACCGGGTGACCCGGGCTGCGCCTGGTACCGGATTGAATCGCCACTGCAGCGATCTCCACCGTATCAACGGAATCCGGGGCGGCCCCTGATCTTTCCAGGGCACCGTAACGAAATCCCAGGGCCGTGAAAAAAGCGATCAGGGATGGGATGAAAGCTACCCCGACAAGGTTGATTCGCAGAAGAAAGGCGACGGATCCGCTGAGGACGGAACCGATGACTACAGTCGCCGTCATATAGCGGTAACGGACCCCCGGGCTGTCATTTCCGGCCATCAGATAGCCCCAGACCGGAGCCAGTGCCAGTTTCGGCGTGCTTCGCAGCACGGCTTCCGGAAAGGCGCGAAAACCGGATCCCGTTTCATAGGCAAACATTCCGTCGATAAGGCAGTAGGCGAGAATAACCAGTGATGCCCGTGCGGCTCCGGATCTGCCGTCATGAGGCCGGCCCAACAGTTTAACCGAGAATACCAATGCCGCCAGAGGCAGCAGAGTCCCTGTTATTCCGTCCAGAGTCAGACTGCGGAAGAAGGCATGAGCGGTTTCATATGTGAGGGTCGGAGCCGCAGAAAGCTCTGTCAATCGCAATAGACCGGATGGAACGGCGGCGGCGGCACCCAGAAACAAATAGGTTTCAGGGCGCCCGGAAACCGAAGGTTCGCCTCTTCTGTCCTTACCGGAAAGAGGAAACCACGCGATAAGAGGTGAAAACCATGTCAGAATCATCGACAGCGTATCGTTCATGCTGCCGGAAAAGGCAAAGTCTGTGCCAAAAGGCGGTTAATCAGAAATAATAGATTGTCAATTCCTTTTCACACCAATATTTAATAGTTCATTCAACTGTCCTTGGGAAACTGAACTTTTGGGATTCTGTCTACAAAAGGATACACTGAACTGGTCCATACAGACTGGCCATAATCCTCCGGCAAATGATAGCCTAGCCCTTATGTATGTACTTACCGGTGCCACCGGCCACTTAGGCCAGACTCTTCTTCGACAGATCAGCTCACTGGGTGACTCGGTAAATGTCACGGCCCGCCCCCAATCCGACAGGAGCCTGCTGGAAGGCTACTGCAGCCGGATCAGCAACTCACCCCTGGACGATGCGGATGCTTTGGCCGGGGCTTTTGCTGGTGCCGACACAGTGATTCATTCCGCCGCCCTCATCGATATTCGCCGGGGCAGCCTGAAGGCCATGAACGAGACGAACGTCAAAGGTACGGAAAATGTCATTACCGCCTGCAGGATCGCCGGCGTTCGGCGCCTGGTTTACATCAGCAGTATTGAAGCTTTCGATCTGAAGGCCAAACGCCGACCCATCCGGGAGGATTTCGGATTCGCCCGGGGAAACGCCGTTATGGAATACGGCAACACAAAGGCTGATGCCAGCCGGCTGGTCGCGGCCGCAGGACTCGCCGGGAACCTTGAAACCGTGCTGATCTGCCCGACAGGTATCATCGGTCCCTGGGATTTCCGGGGAGGCCTGTTTACCAGCATGATCAAACGCTTTCTTGATGGTCGAATTCCGGCAACCGTTCCCGGCGGTTTCGATTTTGTCGATGTCAGGGATGTCGCCGGGGCGGTACTTGCCGCCGGCAGGCGGGGGCGATCAGGTGAAGCCTATCTCGTATCCGGATCATACTTGAGGGTCGCAGAGCTATTCCGAGAATTGGAGAAGGTGAGCGGGGTATATCATCGCCGAATGAACCTGCCGCTCCGGCTTGCTCAAGTCTCAGGCGAAATAAGCGAAATCTGGGGGCGTATCATCGGGAGTGAAATGCTCTTCACCCGGGGCTCGATAGACATCCTGCAGGTAGACGCCCGCATCGATTCGGCGAAAGCCGCCGAAGAACTGGGTTACCGTTCCCGTCCCACAGTGGAAACCCTCCGGGATACGGTGGACTGGCTGACTCAGGGAACGGCGGTGAACCCGGACCCGGCCTTCGCCTGATTCTTGAGCCGGCCTTCGACTGACGTCCAACTACTGCGTTGGCCAAGTACTCGAAGGCTCATGTACCCGATGTACACTCACCTTTTGCGCTTTGGCCTGCCTTGTATTTGAACGTCATCCTTCGGCGGCGATGGCGGTGGCGAGTTCCCGGGCCCAGAGAATCACTTCTTCACCATCGGGAGTCTCGCTCATCATGTCCTGTCTGAAGGAGGGCAGGATGAGTCTGGCACCCTGTATCTTCACTTTGGCCTCGAGGATGTCCACGGCTTCGCCATAGAAGGCATAACGGCTGTTGCCCGATCCGAAAATCGACGCCTTGATGCCGGTGAGATCCAGATCGTCCATGCCGCGTTCGAAGTCCAGGAAATCCCGCTGAAGATCACCCTGACCGTCTGTGGAGCATCCAAGGACGATGTACCGGTATCGATTGAGTTCTTCGGGTTTGGCTTCGAAGACATTTTTCAGAACCGGGAGTAATCCTTTCGCCAACAATTCCTCAGCCAGAATTTGCGCCATACGGCCGGTCCGGCCTTTGCTGCTGCCGTACACTATCAGGACTTCGGTACTCAATATCGGACGCTCCTTGAAAAACATCCTATCGACTCTCCGCTCCATGGTCGAGATGACCTCTGGCGCCATTCGAGCTACACTGTCGTCCATGTCAAAACAGCGTGCACTCATTATTATCGGTACCGACGGATTCATCGGCTCGTTCATAGACAGTCATTTTCGCGATGCGGGGTGGAAGGTCCATGCCGCTGTTTTCAACCGGCCTCCCCGGGACAATGAAATCAGACTGGATGTCACATGCCCGGCCGATTTCGACCCGCTTCCCATCGGCCTTCCGGTGATTAATGCCGCCGGTCTTCCGGACCAGGACGCCTCGGCGGCCCGGATGCGAAGGGTCCATGTCGGAGGTATGCGTCATATCGTCTCCTGGGCCCGCAGGACCGCTTGTCCCCACATCATCCATCTCAGCTCCATTTCGGTTTATGGGAACGCCACCGTCGGAACCGGTAGAACGGAGAAGTCCACCCGCCGTCGGAAATGGAACCCCCTCATCGCCTCCCTCCCATACGGACGCACCAAGGCCCGGGCCGAGGCCCTTCTGGAAGGTTCCGGCCTTCCCTGGTCGGCACCCAGGCTTCCAGCGGTCTACGGTCCGGGTGACAGTTTCTTCACAGGACAGATACGGCGGCTTCTTGAGAATCAAGGCCGCCCTCTGCCTCCCGGCGGTGAAAAATCAGTTTCCATCATGCCGGTAGACCGGGTCGGACCGCTGATGGAAGCCATCATCGACCACGGACCGATAAACGCGGCTCTCAATGCCGTCGGTGCCGGCCTTCCATGGAAGCTGATTCTCGAAGCCTATGCCGATGCATGGAATCTGCCTTTATACCATGATTCCCGCCGACGATTCCGGGATTTCCTGAACTTCGCCGACCCGGGAAGGCAGATGGCCGCCTATTATGCCGCTTTCGGAGCTGAATTCCCCGACGACGAACTGCGGAAATCCCTGGGTTGGCAGCCCGGGGGAGATTGGAGGGACACAGTACGGAAAGCGGCGGCGGCATACTCTTCTCCGGTTATTCCGGAAGAGGCGCATCCCTTTTGAGTAATGCCTCGAATTTCTCGGCAGGCACGGGTTTTGAGAAATAATAGCCCTGGAGGGCGTCAACCTCGAGTTCGGTCAGAATGGCGGCCTGAGCTGCAGATTCCACACCTTCGATGACAACATAACGGCGGCGGTCTTTAATGAGATCGATAATATGACCGAGAAAATGACGGTCTTCCTCGTCTTTATCAATTCCGTCGACAAAAGCCTTGTCGATTTTCAGAACAGAGGCCGGAAGGTCCTTGAGATAACGCAGTGAGGACTGCCCTGTGCCGAAATCATCGATGTAGATGCCGAATCCCCGATTACTGAGTTCCTGCATGCGCTTAAGTGCTATATCGGCATTACTCATACCTTCAGATTCGGTGATTTCCAGTTTGAGTCCCGCCTTATCCACTCCGCCGGCCTGGGAGAGAGCCGTTTCCAGTATTTCAATGAGATCCGGCTTTTCGAACAAACCTGCTGTCAGATTAATGGACAGATAGATGCCGAATTGCTTCCACCGGGCCAGATGACGGGCAGCGGAGGCGGCGTCGCCAACCTGGGCGGCACCGTCAACCTGAGCAACACCATCGTCG
>DAOVYP010000090.1 GCA_030635565.1 Spirochaeta sp.
ATTTTCTCCACCAGGGCCTCGCCCTTGTCGTCCTTGAAGCCAAGGATGTCCCGGGTGATTTCGATGAGGTAGGAATCCAGTTCACCCTCGTTCCACCTGGCGAAGACTTCATGCATCTCGTCGGGATCCATCCCCAGGCCCTGCTTCATCAGCTGATAGGCCTCGGTAATCATCTGCATGTCACCGTACTCGATGCCGTTGTGCACCATCTTCACGTAATGGCCGGCGCCGCCCTCGCCAACCCAGTCGCAGCATGGCTCACCGTCGTCGGTCTTGGCCGAAATATCCTGAAAAATGGGTTTAACCAGAGGCCAGGCAGCCGGGTCGCCGCCGGGCATGATGGACGGGCCGGTGCGGGCACCTTCTTCACCGCCGGAGACGCCGGTACCGATGTAGAGCAGTCCGGCGGCTTTGAGTTTCTCATACCGGCGGATCGTATCGGGAAAGTGTGAGTTGCCACCGTCGATGATGACATCGCCTTTGTCAAGGAGAGGCATCAACTTGTCGATCCAGAGGTCAACAACATCCCCGGCCTTCACCATCAGCATCACCTTACGGGGTGAGGCAATCTTGACGACGAAATCCTCCAGGGTCTCGGAGCCCAGGATGGTATCCCGTCCCTTTGCCGGACCGGCCAGGAAGCCCGTTGTCCTGGCGTAGGTACGGTTGAACACCGCAACTGAGTATCCGTGATCGTTCATGTTCAACACCAGGTTCTGACCCATCACCGCCAGGCCGATGAGGCCGATATCCGCTTTCATAATTAATTCTCCTATAAACAGGTGTATTTCATAGTTGCAATATGAATTGCGAAAATAACGAAAGCCGTTAGGCGTAAGTTGTTTTTGGCAATTCATTCCATTGCAGCATGAAATAGACCGCATAACCCGAAGCAATACAAATTTTACTCAGGGCCTTTTATTCTCCTAATATTCAAATCTGTCCGCGTGTGCCCAAAGGCCCAGCGCCGGGTTGGCGACGAAAAAAATCTCCTCACCGTCCACCATATTCCATCCGGTCTTCAGTATCGAAGGATCGTACTTCTTCATCAGTTGTTCCAGTTCCGCATATCCGAAACCCACGCTTTCGGTCTCTTCCCGGGTGAGATGACCCGGAGCATAGGTAATGGAGAAACGTCCCTCGGAAGACCCGTGAATCAGATGGGCCGCCGCGCTGAGATTAGCCTCCAGATCAGCATTTTCCTTCGCGGCCGCCAGGGTCTTCGGGGTGCCGAAGTAGCCGTACTTGCGGATGAGGGAGTCAATTTCCTTATCCTCGCCGAATTCCTTCACTCCCGGGCCCATCACGATAAGCTCACCACCATCAGCCATAGCCATCCGGGTGCGGTAAACCGCCTTATTCCCCAGCCAGGTACTGCGAAACTCTTCAGGGTCCAGGAACACAACGCATCTTCTGATGGGCTTCTCCACCATGGTGAAATTCACCTTCACAGCCAGAGCCGCCGCTTTCTCATAGCATTCCCTGCCGTCACCGATGTAGAGGCCCCGCATCACCAGTGAGCCTTCGGTATCTGGGCCGAGGACGGTAAGGGCATAGAGGATAGGCAGCCTGCCGGCGAACGCCTTTACCGCGTAATCCAGAATCGCACGCACCGGTGTATCGGCCCGGCCCATGATGCGCTCCATCCCATGTACCGCCCCCAGGAAATGGCTCTTGTGGATGCCTTCACTGCCGCCGGTACCGATGAGCACGTTCTTGGAGTGGTTGGCCATTCCAATCACCTCGTGGGGTACAACCTGCCCGGGCGAAAAAATGAGATCGTGACCGCCTTCGGCCAGAAGGGTGTTCACCTGGGCAGGCCAGTCATAATCCAGTTTACCCTCCGACACTTCGGCCATGTAGGATCCGGGCACGGTGCCCAGGGTGGTCAGGTCGCTCCGCCACTTATGCTCCCGGAAGAGACCATGGGGCAGCCCGGGAAACATCTTGTCCATTTCGCTCCCGGTCATCGGGGTGTGGGTACCCAGGGCCGGCATGATATCGGTGAGGCTCTCACCGTAATAATCGTAGGCATAGCGGGTGAGATGGCCGGCACGTGAATGAAAGCGGGTGATATCCGGCGGGATGGCCAGCACTTTCTTTCGCCTGCCGATCTTGTCCAGGGCCTCGTTCAGCCCAGCCTTCATATCGTCGTCTGTAATAACTTCGTTTTCACCGCCGCGTTCGTAATACAGCATTTTTGGTTGACCTCCTGTCGGGCCGGCGGGGTATCACCATGCCCTTGCGGGGAATCTCATCCCCGGTGATTAATTCGCTAAGACTGCCAGGGGGCCTTCTCGGGCAAGGCCGCGTCGAAGGCCGCCAGGAGGTCATCCTGAAAATCCCCCGCATACGTTCCTGCAAAAAACTTCCCAAGACCCTCATCCCGGAACCTGTCCCAGCTCTGCTCTTCGGACCCGGGAATTATGGGAAAGAACAGCACACCGTTACTCTCGGCCGCCATCAGATCTCCCGGAGCATCCCCGATCATGAGAATCTTATCCTTATCATATTTCCCCACCGCGGCATATTCCAGATGCTCCGACTTTGTACCCCGTTCCTGACCCGCGATGATTCGCACAAAATCGGCGATACCGTGCTCGGCCCACTCACGCTCCAGATCGCCGGTAGGAGTCTGGCTCACCACCATCAGGTCGGCTTGAGACACGGCCCGCTCGAGAATCCCCTTCACCTGGGGATAAGGCGGCAGATTGCGGACAATCTTCTTCACCGCGGCGGTAACGTCTTTCGACCAGGCCAGGGCCCGCTGCAGGTCGGGATGAGGATTTCGCTCTACTTCGGGGCCCAGGGTGGCCTCCCCGAGTTTGGTTTCCCGCCCGGTCCATTCCTTTAAGCCGGCGAAGGAGGGGCTGGCGATTCCACGCTCAATCACCTCACGGCGTTCTTTGAGGAGTTCGAGGGCCCGTATCACTGCCAGAAACCGGTTCACACCCCGGGTCTTGGAATAAAGATTCACGAACTCCCAGGTCTCCCGGGCCGCCTTGGCCGCTCCCTGCATATCGAAATTGTTCACGAAAGCCGGGCAGAAGCATTCTTTCTGCTTAATCTCCATACTGTCGAAGACACAGCCGTCGGAATCGAAACCGATGAAGAAATCCTTTTCTCTCTTGAGGTCTTTGAGTTCCCGGACGAGATAGCTCATTTCGTTTCCTTGCGATAATTGATAGTTATCGAAACCATAACGAAGCTGGGGACGCCCGTCAAGAGAACTTGTACCAACTGTTTCGCACACCGTTCTTCAAGTCAGTCACAGGCGGCGACTCCCGGTCCAGGATTCTGCCCTGGGGGTATGATACCTGTCATTTGCTGAAAACATGGTTAAAATGCCATACTCATTTATTGAAGGAGTTTTTTATGCCCCGGATACTTACCAGGACACCGATGTTCAAACTTGCGCTTCTTACCGGGGGATCCAGCGGCATCGGCCTCGCAGTGGCCCGGGAACTGGTGAAATCCGGATCCTCGGTCATTCTGGTGGCCCGGCGCCCGGAGGTTCTGGCTGAAGCAAAGGCCTCCCTGGAGAAGGACAGCTCCAATGGCGCGAGAGTCCGAATACTGGTTTTGGACGTCTCCGATCCCGAGGCAGTGGACCGCGACCTCATCAAGTGCCTGGACGAGGCCGGAACACCGGATCTGCTTTACAATGGAGCAGGGATTACTTATCCCAACCATTTCGAATCCATCCCCGGGGACATCTTCCGCCGGATTATGGACATCAACCTCGGAGGAACCTGGAACATCCTGAGCGCCGTCATCCCGCGAATGAAGGCTGCAGGCGGAGGTACGGTAGTGAACGTCTCATCCATGAGCGGGCTGTTGGGAACCTACGGCTACACTGCTTATGCCGCATCAAAGTTCGCCCAGGTGGGGCTGTCGCAAAGCTTGAGAAATGAGATGAAACCCGACGGCATCGACGTTCGGGTCCTCTGCCCCTCCGACACCGACACACCCCAACTGATAGAGGAAGAGAAAACCAAACCCGATGAAACCCGCAAAATCACCGGCAATGCCAAGGTGATGACCCCTGAATTCGTGGCCCGAACCCTCCTCAAAGGACTCCGGGGTCGTCAATTCATCATCATTCCGGGTTTCATGGGCAAGGTAGGATGGCTGGCCTACCGTTTCTTTCCATGGCTGGTGCATTTCGTATTCGACAACGACGTCCGGTCCGTCCGAAGCCGCAATTAATTACTGAGCCGCACGTCCCGTGTCCACCATCGCCTTGAAATTCTCAGGTTTTACCGAAGCGGTGATGGTGTTTCCCGAGGATAGGATGAGCCCGCCTTCCAGACCGAATTCGTTCACCAGCGATTCGGTAACATCGACGACTTCATCCCTTGATCCCCTGCTGAGCAGATCCACATCGATATTCCCCACCACGGCGATCCCGTCACCCAACGATTTCCGGAGCTGAACAAGATCGTTCCCCGCAGCCGGCTCAAGGGGACCGATGCCATCAATGCCCGTACCGACAATCAGATCGAGTATTCCCGAGATATTTCCGTCGGTATGCTTGATACAAAGTCCTCCTGCGTCGTGAATGGCTCGAACACCCTTTGTAAGCCAGGGCAGGATGAATCGTTCGAAGTGACCTCGTGACATCAGCGTACCGGTCTTGAAGGCGTAATCGTCGGTAAGATAGATGACATCTGCACCCGCCCGAATGCAGAGGCGGAACAGCTCACAGTAGTATTCACTTACCATATCGGAAAGCGTGTCGACGAATTCCGGGGAATCGACATAGGACATCATCAGGACATCCATCCCGCAGAGGTACCAGGATGCGGCGAAGTCATTGCGGCTGAGCACGGCGACGGCCCGGTCCGGAAACCGCCGCCGGACGTGGCGGACAGCTTTTATCAGGGGGCTTTTTTCGGGCCGGGGTGGTTTGAAACCCGTCAGATGATCAGGAGTCGGAATCGGATGTCCCACCGGAATCGGCAGCAGTTCACCGGTCATGCGGCTTTTAACACCCCATTCATCAACGTAATACTTCAGGTGAGGAATCACCCAGCGGCGCCATCCGAGGACGTAGAGCATCTGATTCACCGACACCCCGTCGAGAGCCATCCCTTCTATCATTTTGAGATAGCTTCGATAGCCGAGCCCCTTGACCACCGACCAGTCGATTCCCATTTCCATGATGGGAATCCGGTCGATCGGCTTCCCTGCGAGTACGGCCAGGATGCGATCCCTGGAATTCATGTTTGGCCACCCCCTGCTGCATTCAACTCATTCTACCATGAGACCGGGGATCGATGAGCAATTCTACAGAATCTACAAAAGCATGTAATGTAAAAAAATATCCTATTACATGTATTCATTTATTCAATTGGACATGCTCCTCACCGCATGAAAAGATCAAGCTTATTATTTCAATGGAACTGGAGGAATATCTATGAAATTGATCTTGACTATGTTCGCCGCCGGTCTGCTGATTATGGCGTGTTCGACGGCTCCGGTGCGGGAGGAGTCCGTCTCCGAAGCACCTGAGGCTGTTAGCGTAACAAACGAGAAAAGTGAAACCGGCACTGCCAGTGTGACTAAGGAAAGCTACTATATCCTGACGGATCCTGCAGTCGTGGAGGCCCTTGATTCCGCGGAGTATAAAATGCTCATCAATCTCGAAGCATTCCTGAGTGACGGAGCGATTCAGGAAATGTGGGATATGATGAAAGATTCCGCCGCCGATACCGGCATCATGGTGGAAGAGGAGGATGATCCCATGAAGTCCAAATACAGGGACATCCAATACCTGGATACGTAATTCGGGATGGTAAACAATTTCGGGTACACTCTCAGATACCGTCAGAAATATGATGAATTCGCCGGAATCGGGTCCGCCGACAATGTCATGGATTCCAAGTACGATATCACCATCAAGTTCAGGGACCCGGATCTGGAAAAATCCCTGTCCACGTCCTTGAGTGTCGGTGCGGAATTCGACTCCATCGCTAAAAAACCCGAAATGGAAGCCGATATATCCCCGTACGGCATCATTTACACCAACTCCATCAAAGTTAAACCGAAAGTCAAGGATTTCGGTCCTTTTGCTGATCTCTTCGAGCCGACTCTCGAATCTTACGCAACCCTGTACCCAGAGCTGCCGGGACTCACCCTGCCCGCCGACTCCACCATAGCACCGGTGGCAGGACTCACCATACTGGAAGAAAAAGTGGAGCCGGTAATCCTTGTACTTGAAGGCGGCGCTGAAATGGAAGTGGCATTCAGCGTGTTCTACATGAACGGTGAGGCTCTCGTTTCCGAAATCTCCTTCGATTTCGATACCGAATACGATGTGAAGGACGATGCAGGGAATAAAACGGAATAGAAGTTGTCACTTGAGGATTTCCGTCAGATCGAAGCGTTCTACACATCGCTGCTCGGGAAATACAATGATCGGCTGGATTTCGGTTGGTCAAAAACGAAATTCGTATACGATATACTGTTCCCGAATGTTGACTGAGGTCAATAACTCAGTTCGCTGAACATGATGCATGAGTGATGTGAGAGGGGTTGTCCCATATTGGGCAGCCCCTTTTTACTTTGTCGGAAGATGAAAAATGAGAAATGTAAAGGCGTTTCCTTCTCCCTATAACTCCATGATAGTATGTCTATATATGGACTTGATCAAATTCAAATCATTCCTGACTGTCACGAAATTCAGAAGTTTCAGCAAAGCCGCCGAAACTCTGTTCTTCTCACAACCGGCAATAAGTGCCCATATCAAAGAACTCGAATATGAATATGACACAAAGCTTTTCAACCGGGTCGGCAGGAATATTGAATTAACAAAGAGCGGGAAAGCTCTCGTCTATTATATCGAGTCCATTCTCGATACATTCGAAGAATCTAAGAATGCCATTAACAACTTGAAGGAAGCCGGAGAAGGAAAAATATCAATCGGTACAAGCAGCCTTCCCGGTGCTCATCTCGTTCCGGAATTCTTATCGAAATATAAATCACAATATCCGGACGTCACATTCGATGTGACAATGTTGAAAGCCGTGAAAATTCGTGATCTGGTATCAAAAAAGAAACTCGATGTCGGAATCATCGGCTCTCAGAACTCTGAGCATGAAGACGCCATGCTTGTGGAAGAAACCATCGGCAGGGATGAGATGGTATTGGCAATTCCAAACACCCACCCCCTGGCCGGAAAGGAAAAAATAAGTATCTGGAAATTAAAGAACCTGGAGCTGATTGTTTCATTCAAGAACACACTGAACAGGCATGTTATCAATAAATTGTTTCTGAAATACAACATCCCTTATGTGATAAAACACGAAATAGACGATAAAGCCATGAAGATATCGATGGTGCAGCATGGCCTGGGCTGTGCATTTTTCATGTATTCCGAGATAAAGCGTGAAACGGAATCGAAATGGGTTTCTATCCTGCGGATTGAGGAAGAAGAACTTTATCGTGATATCGTCCTGATTCGCCGGAAAGATACCACCATGTCACCGACGGTTGAATCGTTCTACAACTTCCTGTTGGGAATGAAATGAAAGCACCTCGTGTATTCACAGGGTGCTCGATAGTTTGGGAATCAGGTTGCGAAAAAGTCATTCAGTTTCGGCTGGAGTTTTTTGCGTGAAATCCCAAGGTTACTCTGGTGGTAAAATACGATTTCACTGCTGTCACCGCTGAAGCCGCTGTCCATGATTTCGAGACCCAGGTCGGAGGTCTCGAGGAATCGAATTGTCCTGGCCCGTAGATTCGAATCCGGAATAAAAACACCCAGATTTCTCGTGAAATCGGGATCGGTATAAGCGTTCATTGCCAATAATACATCAAGTTTCCTTTCCCGGGCATAATCCTGGAAAGCCTTGAGAATATCCGGATCTTTTTTAATCCAATCAAGGGCCGGCA
>DAOVYP010000138.1 GCA_030635565.1 Spirochaeta sp.
CTCTTTTCTCTGTTCCAGAAGACTCCGATGTCTCTCGAGCCATTCCAATGCATCGGGACTGGTTTCCAGCTGTTCCCGTGTATGTACTTTCCCGTCCCGGCCGTATGGCAGGAAAATCCAGCGGTCCGGACTATTAGTTTCTTTACCGCTGAAACTGGCTGCGCTCATCAGAGGATAAACCATATCGGGAGGCAGATACCCTTTTTTCCCTCTGCGGTTGACTACCGGAAGCCGCCCCTCATTTTCTTCTCCGATTTCCTCGATGATGAATACTTCCGATGCTCCTCCGCAGTTGACCCCCTGCCGGGGGACAGTTCCTGCCGGCACGGGTATGCGGGGAGGTGGCGGTGGTGCTGATCCGGCCGGATGGGGTACCAGGGGGGAGTCGGGACCGTCCGCCGGTCCGGCTTCCAGATTCGTCCACTCCCCGCCGGGTCCGGCTTTGAGCCAGGGAACAGGCCAGGACTGCCTTCGGTCGGCCTTGTAACAGGCGAAACAGTAACGGGTCCCGGCGCCGGGAAAGGGTGCACCGCCCTCGAGATCCCTGATCTCCGTCAGAGCGAAGGATCGTCCGCCGGGAAGTTTGAGGCGCCTGAATGCGCTGTGGGCGCCCTCGCCGCGAAAAAGGGAAGCGGGCAGGAAAAAGTACCCCTCACCGTCTTCTGCAGTATCCCGGTCCAGGGCGATCGCAACGAACAGGGCCGCGATGTCGATCCTGGATCCACCGAGAAGCAGGCTCCGGGGGTCGGGAGTAAGGCCGGATTTACGAAAGACCGGCTTGTAATTCGATTTATCCTTTTCATCCAGATCGCCGAAAGAGACCCATGGCGGGTTTGAAAAGATGATATCCGCCTTGATTTCAGGTGACTCGAGCAGATAATCACTATATTTCAGGGATTTTCCCGGGAGATCCATTCCGTACAACGAATGAACAGTTTTCCGGAATTCCGATAATGCAGCTCTGTCTCTGTCAATGCCTTTCAGCCTGGTCAGATCTTTCGGGGACGGCAGATATCCCTTTTTGACGGCAAGACGGATCACCGCTTCGGTCAGGGCGCCCCGGCCGCAGCCGGGATCGAGAATCACAGCACCGTTCATCCACTTCTCTGCGATTTCGTAGGTATCGACCGCCCAGTCGGCCCAATATGATGGTGTGTAGACGACACCTCTTTTCACGAAGGCTCGTCGGTTTCTGTGTTAATCAGGAAGGAACGTACGGAACGGTTTCCGAGGGATTTCTCCATTCCTTCCCTGATGAGAGAGAATGCATCCCCGGTATTTTCATGTTCCTCATCCCGTTTCCATCCGGTGATGACCGTAAATACCTGGGAAGCGTTCAGATCGGCGGGGGCTACGGCCGGGATATACCCTGAGGGATAATGATTGACCTGATGAACCAGTCCGCCGTCTTCCAGTCTTTCGAGAATATGATCCACACGGCGCTCATCCACCGATAGCCGGCTTGCCAATGCCTTGATTCCCGGAGGGCTCTTTCCCAGACGGAAATCATCCGCCAGGGAAAGATATACCCTCCAGCCGACTTCAGTCTCATCGGCGGGAGTGACGTATTTCAGGGGTGGTTTTCGCCCGGCCTCGATCTGATGCGCATAAGTAATCTCCGCCGCTACCAGAATGATGATCCATGCCACACTCAACCAGATGAGCAGCAGGGGGATAAAAACCACTGAGCCGTAGATGATGGACTGCCGGACCGAATGGGTGGTCCATAAGGTGAATCCGTATTTTGCGGCCTGCAGACACAAAGATCCAATGAAAGATCCCAGCATCGCACTCCTGAGTTTCACCCTGGCGGCGCTCATGAGACCGAAGATCAGCATCATTCCGATCATGGCGCCGAGGATGGAGAGGATTAATCCGAGTAGCTGCCGACCCGGAACAGATACGTTTTCCCAGACTTCAAACATCCCTGAGATCGATCTGAATCCGACACCCAGAACGAGCGATATGAGGGCAAGTGACGCGACATACATGCCGACCCTCAATATCGGTCCCTTTCGGGGGCGGGCACGAAAAATGTCGTTCAGATGAGACTCCATGGCGTTGAACAGCATGATTGCGGCGAAAAGGAACAGCAGAGTACCCCATGTGCCAAGTCTTCTCGCATTCGACGTGAAGGTATTGAATGCCAGGAGCATCTCATTGTTGCTTTCCGGTAAAAACAGCTTACCTGTAGACTCAAGCAGGCGGCTGCCAAGCTGATCGAACCCACCGAAGGCGTAGATAACCATAGTGAGTGGAACCAGGGAAATGACGCTGGTATAGGCGAGGCTGGTTGCCCGGAAGAAGACTCTGTCGGCAATCACATTACCAATTACTGTTTTAAGAAAATGTCTCAGCCGCTTAAAGTTCTGTCGCATATCCATCAATACCAGTATAGGATGCTTGAGTTTTCTCGTCATCATTCGTCTCTGAGCTCCAGCTGCAGGCCGGGATCCGAAGCTTCGAAAAGATCTGCGGCCCCCTTAGTCATTATCACTTTTCCTTCAAGCGTTATAAAGGCCGCTTCTATGCCGTCGAGGCTCATGACAAGTTCCAGACCGTCTTCCAGTCCCAGAGCGAAGACTGTTGTGGACAAGGCATCTCCATCCACCGAGCCGGCGGAAAGTATGGTTACGGCTGCCAGACCGTTTCTGACCGGATAGCCGTCTGTGGTGCTCAGGATGTGGTGATAACGAATTCCATCGGATTCGAAAAACCGTTCATATATGCCTGAAGAGACGACAGATCCTTCATCGAGTTTGAAGACTCCCATGTATCGGCCTCTGTCGTCGAAGGGATCCTGCATCCCGATTCTGAAGGGTTCACCTCCGGGTTTACCACCTGAAACAAGGACATTGCCGCCGAGGTTGATAAGAATATGTCTTTCCCCGTTATCAAGAAGAAACGAAGCCGTACGATCCGCTATCCAGCCTTTGGCAATCCCCCCGAGATCGAGGGCCATTCCCTCATTTTCAAGAGTGACTGAACCGGACTCATCATCGATCAGCACATCGGAATAATTGACAAGAGACAATGCGGCGTCAATCTCCTCAGACCCGGGTATACGGGCGTCTTCACTTCCGATACCCCAGAGATCAACAAGAGGTCCGACCGTCGGATCAAAGGTACCTCCGGAAAGTTGTGCGTAACGGATTCCTGTCCTGATGAGTTCTCTCGCAGCTTCGGATACGGGTACCGGTGTTCCGGCAGGTTCGGCATTGATTCGTGAAATCTCACTTTCGTTTTCATATCGACTCAATTGCCCCTCATATTTTTCAATCAGGGTGAATGCATTATTCAGAATGTCATATTGTTCACTGTCATACAGACGGATCGATACAACGGTATCCAGGAGAAACCGATTGCCATCGATTGATTCCGGAACACGATTCCGATTCATCCGGATAAGAAGGAAAAGAAATAGACCGACAGCGAGAACCGCCAATGCGAGTATTCGCAATATCCTTATCTTGCGGCCGGTTTTTTCATCTGACATGCTGAGTATTCTCAATTTACGGCAGCAGGCCGTCAAGATAGGTTACGTAGTGGAGTTAACCTGAATCCTGGAGGCAAGCGCCGCGAAGCGAAAGCACCGGGTTCGACAGACTTCTTGGGACTCTGTCATGGAATGTGATACCTTTTAGCCCTCATATGTCTTCCTTCAGGGATACTTTCATAGATTACCGCTCACTACCAGGCCCGATTTGGGCTCTCGCCGCCGCCAGGATGGTCAATGCGGCCGGTAGTTTCGTTTACCCGTTTCTGACACTGCTTCTTACCGATCGGTTGGGTTTCGACGAGGAAAACGCCGGTCGAACCATGATGATAGCCACCACAATGTTTGTACCCGGATCCCTGTTAGGGGGATGGCTTGCCGACAGGGTGGGGCGGAAACGATTAATGATCGGTGCTCAGATTATGGGAGCTTTAAGTCTTGGAACTATCGGTTTTATGCCTATGACTGTGAATATCATATGGCTCATCCTTATTCAGCAATTCTTCTTTGGTCTGATGATGCCGGCAACTTCGGCGACAACTTACGATCTCACCGCTCCGAAGAACCGCAAAACGGCGTTCAGCCTCCTTTACCTGGCCATGAATCTCGGGTTTGCCCTGGGAGTGCTTCTTGCCGGATATCTCTATGAATCCCATGCAAGGTGGCTGTTTCTGGGAGATGCCGGAACAACGCTGTTTTCGCTTATTTTCATCGTTGCCCTGGTGCCTGAAACACTGGGTTTGAAGGATAGAAAACCGGAAACCATTTTGGAGCAACCCGAACATGGTTCGGCTTTCCGCTTGTTGCTCGGAAGGCCGATTCTGTTGGCGTTTGTTGCTCTGATGGCGGTACCGTGGTTCATTTACGGACAGCATTTCTTTACCTTGCCGATGTTTACCAAAGAGCTGTTTCCGGAAACAGGGGCTGTGCTTTACGGTAAGATGATGAGTCTCAATGCTGTCATTGTGGTGCTGTTAACTGTGCCCATTATCCGGCTGACTCATCGTTTCCGTCCCATCATAAATGTGGCGATGAATTCGGTTCTGTATGCCATCGGCTTCGGGATGCTGGCCGTCTTCCATTCAAAAGCGGCATTTTTTCTGTCGGTTCTTATCTGGACTTCCGGGGAAATACTCGGAGCCACCAACACTGAAGTCTACACGGCCAATCATACTCCCTCGTCACATCGCGGCAGATTCACATCGATTCTCCCCCTGATAATGGGCAGCGGCCGGGCATTCTCACCCTGGCTGACCGGCATGTTTCTCATGACAAGACCAACTTACCATGCCTGGTATCTGAGTCTGTTTCTCGGATTGGCAGCCGCCTCGGGATTTATGTTCCTGGGGCTGCTGGACCGGCGTCGCAGATAGACAGACTGAAAGACATGGAAAAAACCATTCCGGCCTTGAATAGTTAGTAGATAAGTAATATATTATACATGACAATATCAACCGATAAGGTTGAGTATGGAGGTCGATGTGTCGGATGTAAAGAAACTGTCTCTCATCGCATTCAGTGGTGATTTTGATAAGGCCATTGCGGCATTCACGATGGCAACCGGGGCTGCGGCGGTTAATTATGAGGTGAATATCTTTTTCACTTTCTGGGGGCTCAATATCCTCAAGAAAAAGCTTCGCAGGGGAACACAGGGAAAAGGTGCCCTGTCGAAGGCATTCAACTATCTTTCAGGAGGTCTGGAAAATCTGCCCATGACCAGGCTCAACTTGCTTGGAGCCGCTCCGGGATTAATGACGGGCCTTACCCGTAAGCGGAATGTGGCGACCCTGAAAGAGCTGTTCGAGGCCACCAAGGCTCTCGGTGTGAATCTTTATGCATGCGAGATGTCGATGAACATTCTGGGTCTTGAATTGAACGATTTCATACCGGAAGTGAAGGAAGTCATCGGTGTACCGAAATTTCTGGACATATCCTCCGGCGGCGAAACCCTGTTCATATAAGAGACGAAAATGAGTGAAAAGTATCTTGATATCACAACAGACAGCTGCCCAATGACCTTTGTCAAAGCGAAACTCGAGCTGGAGAAACTTAATATTGGCGAATCTCTTGAAATCCTGCTGAAGGGGAGTGAGCCGTTGGAAAACGTTCCACGTTCCGCTGTTGAGTCCGGCTACGATGTGAAATCGATCGTCGATAACAACAATGGTACACACACCATGGTAATCGGGAGATAAAAAACGTCTGAATCTATGGTAATCATGAACAAACATTCCGATAATGATGAATGACGCACCCACAGTTATCGGAGGAATTATGCCGGAAGCAAGAATTATTGATGAAACGGGCCGTATCGGACCGTGGACTGAAACCTTAAGGGAAGTCCTGGGAGCGGCGGGCTATGGCATTACCGGACCTGAAAATGAGCATGCCGGCCTGACCGTCCTGCTCTACCCTGAAGACTCTGGAACAGGAGAAGAGCAGTATTCAGGTGATCTTCTGGTACTTGCGGTTCCCCGGGATCAGTCCGGAGCGGTATCTGAGCCCTCCAGAACCGAAGTCATCGGGACTCACCGACTGAAGGCCAGGCATCATCTGAGAGAAATCCAGGTTTCTCAAGCCCTTGCCGATGAATTGCGTCCGTTGATAAATCTCTTTATCAACTGAGGTTCTTGCAAAATTACCTCAACTGATTACATATGAAACATAAAAACTCGTCTTTTGCAGTTCAAGTGACATAATAAGCCTATAACTGCTTACCATACAATAATATATTGGAACCAGGAAAGCTCAGAAAGTTGTTGTGTTATTTGTCATTTTTCTTGGATCCGGCAATTATTTTTTTGATATCTCCAGCAGTCCGGTATTTCCGGCTGAAATCAACTCTC
>DAOVYP010000431.1 GCA_030635565.1 Spirochaeta sp.
GGGCGATCGATCCGGCCATCATCAGTCCGATCTCTTCAACGGTGCAGGAATCCGGGGTGATTTCACCCATGAAATGGCCTTCGAACATCACGGCGATTCGGTCGCAGACCATGAACAGCTCGTCCAGGTCTTCGGAGACCAGAAGCACCGCCCCTCCTTTATCCCTGAGCTTGATAATCTGCTTGCGGACGTATTCGGTGGCTCCTACGTCCAACCCGTAAGTGGGGTGGGATGCGATGAGCAGATCCGGACCGCCGGAAATTTCCCGGCCGAGGATGAGCTTCTGGATGTTTCCCCCTGAGAGGTTCTTCACCCGTATGTTGATGGACGGGGTGTCCACCTGGAAACTGTCCACCAATTTGCCGGCATGGTCTTTTATCACCCCGTAGTTCATCTGCAGCCAGTTGCTGAAAGGTGCGTCTCGATGTTGTTTGAGAACCGAATTCTCGAAGAGAAGCAGATTCGGGACAATCCCGTATTTGATCCGTTCTTCCGGAACATGGGTGATGCCCAGTGTGTGGGCCTTGCGGGCATCGGCATGATCCAGGGGTTTACCCTTCATGAATATTGACCCGGAGAGGGGCCGGCGCAGGCCGGTGATGGTTTCCACCAGCTCCTGCTGACCGTTGCCCGAGACACCGGCGATACCCAGAATCTCATTGGATCGGACTGTGAGTGACAGATTTCTCACAGCGGGCAGTCCACGGTCGGAATCGACATCAAGTGCGTCGATCTTCAGAACCTCAGCACCGGGAGTAACGTCGGCCTTGGGATAGGCGGCGGCAATCTGACGTCCGATCATCATCTCGGCGAGCTTTCCCTTGTCCACTTCCTCGATGGGTGCCGCGCCGGTCACCTGTCCCTTGCGGAGTACCATCACCCGGTTGCAGATGCTCATGATTTCCTCGAGTTTATGGCTGATGAGGATAACCGAATGTCCTCCTGAGGTCATTTTCCTCAAAATCTCAAAGAGTTCATCGGCTTCCTGGGGTGTCAGGACCGAAGTGGGTTCGTCCATGATAAGCAGGTCTGCGTTCCGGGAGAGGGCCTTGATGATTTCCACCCGCTGCTGTTCCCCCGCAGAGAGCTCCCAAATCGGTTTGTCGGGATCGATTTCCATTCCGTATTGAACCGAGAGTTCACGGATGCGGCCGCGAAGGATACGATGGGGGAAAAAGAACGGTGCATCCTCATAACCCAGAGCAATGTTTTCCAGGACGCTGTGCTTGTCCACCAGCATGAAATGCTGATGAATCATGCCGATGCCCACTCGCATGCTGTCCCTGGGACTGCGCAGCCTCACCGCCTCGCCGTTAATGAGGATTTCACCATCATCGGGATGATACAGGCCGTAGAGGATGTTCATCAGCGTTGTCTTACCGGCACCGTTCTCCCCGAGCAGTCCGAGTATTTCACCGGCATTGATGGTGAGATTGATATCCTGATTGGCTTTCACTTCGAGAAATGATTTGCTGATTCCCCGCATTTCGAGGGATTGGATTCTGTTCAATGGCTCCTCCGGGTTTCAGGTGACCTCCCGCGGCGATCGCCGGGCGAATGAGGCGGCGGGTCTGTAGTGCTTAGGCTAACAGCCGACGGGACAGGATGCAATCCAATACAGTCAGCACGAAGAATCATTTTTCAGCTTTTCTTTACCAAACTCAGTGAGAGAAAAATAGCGGGATCGCCATCAGCGGCGTACTGCAGGCAGAGTCGAGGAACGTTGCGACCGAAGCGAACTTGCGGGCAGTAAGCTGATTCTACTGATTCCCTTCATGCTTGTTCCGGTTTCCGGGGACAGTTATACTGCTGATATGTCCGTTGATTTCGGTGTGGATATGGATAAAGTACGCGAGTTTCTCAAACGGAAATCCGGGAAGCGGTGTTTATTACTTGATGAGCAATATGAACGGGCAAACCGGGATTTTGAGAGAATTGTTGCCCGTGTTATTGACGAATTGAATCCATTGAGGATCTATCAGTGGGGTTCACTCCTTGACCGCAGACGGATCAGTGAAATCTCCGATATTGACATAGCCGTGGAGGGGTTGAACGGGCCGGAAGAGTTTTTCAAAACCATCGGGATTGCCATGGATATGACATCCTTTCCTGTGGATGTCGTTGAAATGGAAAAGATACCGGCCGATGTCGCAGAACGCATCCGGAAGAGGGGCAGGGTGGTATATGAACGAAGAAACCCGTGATCTGATTGCGTTGGTACGCAACCATGAAGACCGACTTGAGAAAATCAGAGCATCGGTTGATTCCGCTTTGGAAAATGAGATTAAATTACTCGAGAAAATTTCAGCATCGGCACTGATTATTGCCGGTCTGCTGGAGAACTACTACACCTGCCTGGAAACCATTTTTGTCCGTATTTCACAATTCTTTGATAACAATCTTGATTCTGTTCGATGGCATAGCGACCTGCTGCAGATAATGACACTGAACATCGAAGGGGTTCGTGCAGCTGCAGTTTCTCAGGAAAGCTTTCCGGCACTGTTTGAACTGCTGAAATTCCGTCATTTCAAGCGGTACTATTTCGATCTTGAATATGATTGGGATCGTCTGGATTTCCTGCTTCTCAAGCTCCGCAAGGTTCATCCGATGGTTGGACGGGATCTTGACCGCTTTGTACAATTTCTGGAAGCGATTTAGACTGGGGAAACCGTATTTTTATTCCAAACACAGAGAGTAAACAGCGGGTTCGCAAAGCGAACTTGCGAACAGAACCCTCGAGTATGGTACCATTCGTTTGGCAGCAACGTGAATTGAAATGCCGGAAATTATCGATA
>DAOVYP010000183.1 GCA_030635565.1 Spirochaeta sp.
CGTCTATATAGGCACCCTGGCGTTCACCATCCTGCATAACGGCCTGTTGTTCCACACATCAGTCGAGGGACCCTTCACTGCTCCTACCGGGCCGGCATCGACAAACCCCCTGCAGTACCCATTCCTCAAATCCTCTTTCACCCTGGCCGAAGGTGTACTGCCTTATTTCGATTTCCAGTTCTGGTATGAGAAGAAAGGTATCGACAGCTGGTCGGCACTGGTATCGCCTGAGAACGCCCTCATCGGCGGCCTGTTGAACTTCCGCCTGAAATCAGCGGTGATTTCATGGATCACCGATGTGAAATACAACCCCGCCACACCGGATGATCCATGGACTGTTTCATCCAAGATCCAGGCCGGCGTGAGCTTTTAGGAGGAAATGATGAAGAATATAAACAGAATCTTATTCGTCCTTCTATTCGCACTGCTGCCGATAATCGCAATGGCGGCTGCCGAGACCGGTGCCGAAATTGTCTACTTTGACGATCCGAAAGGAGATATTTCAATCACTTCAGCCGGCGGAGAAGCTGTAGAGGCCGATTTTGGTGTGATCCTCGCGGAAGGAACGAAGATTGAGACCGGCAGCGGTATCCTGGAACTCCGGCTGGTCCCCAACGGAACCATTCTGAAACTTTCATCGGGTACCAGTTTCGAATTGAGAGCCCTTCAGTCGGAAGGTGGTTCAAAGAAAAACATATTCTCCCTCCTCCGGGGTAAATTGAGAACCCTGGCCGCCCACGGCGGACGGGGTGAACAGTACGAAGTACAAACACCTTCGGCCGTCTGTGCGGTCAGGGGAACCGATTTCATCAACGAGGTTGGCGAGGCCGGTTCTTCGATTCTCGTCCGTCACGGCTCGGTTTATGTCGAATCGGTAACCGGCAGGCGCTGGGTTACTCTTGAAGCAAATCAGGGCCTGGATACCCGCTCCTCTAATTACAGGCCGGTAACCATTCCTTTTGAAGAAATAGATGCGATCTTCGCCGATTTTTCCTTCCTGGGTACTGATCCCTCTGCAGTCCCCGGCGCTCCTCCGGAAACCGGAGGTGACGACGGCGGTACGGTTCCTGCAGGCAGTGCCGCCGGTGCCATCGGTCAGCCGGTTACCGTCGCTGTGGCCCGGGATCGGGAATACGAAACAAAGAGTTATGACGAACGCAGCAAATTCGGCCGCTGGATTTCCGATTCCCTCGGTGCGGACATCGGAACCACCACTATCGAGGGCAACACCTACTCCAAACTGGTGCTCTCCCCCGTCATTGATACCGACAGGTTCCGCATGGCATTTTACCTACCCATTATCTATATCGATCTATTTAATTCAGGTACCTGGTACAAGCCCCGCGGGAATAACGAATGGTCTTTCGGAACCGACCAGAGCGGTTGGCAGGATGTTATTTCCGATATCTGGATAGACCTCTGGCTCAAGGTTAGATATGTCGAATACGGCGATGCCGAATGGGATCCCCTCTATTTCAAGCTCGGGAACCTGAACACCATGTCATTGGGCCACGGCGCCCTGGTGTACCAGTTCGCCAACGACTTTGACTTCCCGGCCATCCGTCGCATCGGCTTCAATATGGGTTATGAGAATACCGTCGGGTTTGAAGTTATGGTGGATGACCTATCGCGCCCCAACCTCATGGGTCTTCGCTTCTCGGTCAGTCCCTTCAAATCCTACAGGGCATTCGAGATGGGCCTCAGCGGAGTGGTGGACATCAAACCTGCCGGTGAAGCTGCGGATCCTGATTATTACGGCGATCCCTGGTTCCTGGCGGCGAGTCTGGATTTCGACTTCCTGGAAGTGAATACGGGGCCGTTTAAAATGGTCTGGTTCGCCGACGGATCGGCGCTGGCACCGATATACCGCAGCAATGCCGATGCCGGGGATTTCCCGAATGTCAAGGCCGGACCGGCATGGGACATGGTGTGGGGTGATGGCCGGCCCACCAATTTCGGCGTCCGCAGCGGACTGCGCGGCCTTGCAGGACCGGTGCGCTACAGCCTTGAATACCGATACTGGAACGGCGTCTACGTACCCTCCATGTTCAACAGCCTCTACGGCCGGAAAAAAGTGGAATATGTTGATACATTCACCAATTACCTGAACAACGGTCAGATACTCAGTGATAACATGGGCATTTTCGGAGAAGCCTACTGGGATATCCTGGATGACGGACGTCTGAGTATCGGTGCCGGTTATCACTGGCCCTGGTCGATAGGAAACGGGGCGGTTGATTTCGACACGGCGGATTATCTGAAACTTGAACTGGTGGTGGGCCGCAAGCTTATCAAGGCCTACGGTGTCCACGGCAGTCTGAAGTACGAGCGGAGCAATGTCCGACAGACCATCGCGGATCCGGGTAAATATTCCTGGTTTGACGCCTATACGGTGTTTTCCGGTGAAATTGTCTTCCCGCTGAATCCCATCATCAATCTGGCGGTTGTCGGTGGTACGACGACGAAATACGACGCCGACGGCAATATTGTCTGGGCAAATGCTCCGGATAACACAATTCCCGAAATCTCACCGGTACTCAGTATCGAAACTCGTATAAACTACTGATGTGAGCAGCAGAAAACCTCTCCCGAACCCGGTATCACGCCGGGTTCGGGTTTTATCCGAACTCGTTGCCCGGAGAATCGCCGCCGGTGAAGTCATCGACCGGCCCACCGCGGCGGTCAGAGAACTTCTGGATAACGCTATCGATTCCGGGGCTGATGAAATCACCCTCACCCTTGAGGGCGGAGGAATTGATACCGTCCATGTCACCGACAACGGCTGCGGGATGGTTCGGGAAGACCTGGAAGTCTGCTGGCTGCCCCATGCCACCAGCAAGATTGAGGCCGTCGAGGACCTGGAAAAGGTGAAGACCCTGGGATTCCGGGGGGAAGCTCTTTCCAGTCTGGCGGCCTGCTCCCGGCTGGAGATTGTTTCAGTCCGGGAAGACGAGGCCCTCAGACTGACGGTCCATGGGGGGAAGATGCTGGAACTCATCTCCCACAGGGGCGCTCCCGGAACCGCCGTTTCAGTGAAAGATCTATTCTTCAACATGCCGGCCAGGCGCCGATTTCTTAAAAGCAGGCGTGCTGAAACCACCATGTGCAGGCGTATATTCCTGGAAAAGGCCGCAGCCCATCCGGAAATCGCCTTCAGGCTCTTCGTCGACGGGGTGTTGAAAAACTTTCTTCCCGCAGGTACACTACTCGAACGTATCTCGACGGCCTGGCCTCGATTGGCTCCCCCCGGCTCCTGGTGGGAGACAACTGCGGAAGGAGATGGTTTCCGCATAAATGCGGTCCATGCCCGGCCGGAGGTATCCCGCAAAGATCGTCAGTACATCCAGATTTACACCAACCGGCGCCGTATCGACGAGTTCGCCCTGGTCCAGGCCGTTCAATATGCTTACGACCCCTGGATGCCCGGCGGGGCCTTTCCGGCCGCATTCATCTTTATCGATGTTGATCCGGTCCTTGTTGATTTCAACATACACCCGGCCAAGAAAGAAGCCCGTTTCCGGGATCTTCCGGCCATCAGGCACAGGCTGATAGAAGCCCTCAAGGACCGGTTAACCGGGGAGTCCTACCGGAAACGTGCTGAAAACACCGAGTCGGGTCCCATACAAAAATCTTTCCCCGTTGTGGCGGCGTCCCGTACTCCAACCGGTTTTGACGCTGCTGTCACCGGCTACCCGACACGAAAGGATGCCGAAATCTTCAGTAATACCGTCGTCGGCAGGCGACTGGAAAGATTTTCACCTCGTCCGATAAAGAACGGTGAGGAGTTCCGTTACCTGGGGCAGATGATGGGAGTCTTTCTGGTAGCCGAGAGCTCAGGCTCGCTTTACATTGTCGACCAGCATGCCGCCCATGAGCGGATACTCTATGAACAGTTCCGTACTGCCGATCCGGGATCCGAACGGCTTCTGATTCCCCGGGTTCTTGAGCTGGAGAAAGCGGCCCGGATGCGACTGGAACTGCGCCGGGACCGGCTGGCCGCCCTGGGGCTGGAAATTGAACAGAACGGCGACGGGGAATGGATACTGACCGCCCTGCCCGGTATCGCACGTGATTTAGAAGATACGGTTGTGACGTTCCTGGAAGCAGGGGCAGGTGATGCTGAGGGACTTGAGAAATCACTCTGGGCCGATCTGGCATGCAAAGCCGCGGTAAAAGACAACAGCACCCTGGATGACGAGGCCGCCAGACACCTTCTGAAAGAAGCTTTCGCATTGGAAACCCCTCGCTGTCCCCACGGCCGGCCCATCTGGTTCGAGATAAGCCGGACTGAACTCTTTGAACTTGTGGGTCGAACCGTATAGCAAGCGGAGTCTTTACTGCACCAGCACCTTGAGTTCGGCAAGTCCGGAATAACCCGGTACGGCTTTTTCCAGGGATGCGATGGTGGTTTTGGCCCCCGCCAGATTTCCCGATGAAAACTGAAGCCGGGCCAGACGATCGTACGCCTCGCCCCGGGCGGGATCCAGGTTAATGACCTTGCCGTAAGCCGTCACGGCACGGTCACCTTCTCCGGTTTCCGTGAGGGCCAGTGCCAGGTTCATCTGCAGTTCGGCGTCATTCGGTGCGGCCGAGGCGGCTTTCTCGAAAAAACTCAGGCTGTTGCTGTAGTCACCCTTGTGCAGGTAGGCTTTGCCCAGGTTATTCCAAACTGTCAGAGAATTCGGCTCGATACGCAGAGCCTGAAGTAAATACTCCAGAGCCCGGTCGTAATCACCCCGATTGTCATAAATCACTCCGAGATTAATCCGCGGCTTGGAGTATGAAGGATCCATGGACGCGGCCTGGCGGTACGATGTGACGGCCTGGTCGTCCAGGCCCGCTTTTTCGGCAGCCTGTCCGAGAGTGTAAAGAAAAGCGGCGTTGGATCCGTCACTCCTGACCGCCCCCGCGGCCTTGGTGAGGGCATCGTCCACATCGTCGAGCTTCAAAGCGATCAGCGCCAGATTATAAAGTGTATTTCCGTGAGTCGATTCAAGATCCAGCGCCTTGCCGTAAACCGCCCTGGCCTCACTGTATGATCCATTTCCGTAATACGCCGCTCCCAGGCTTCTCCAGTACTGAGGCTTCCCCGGGGCCAGATTTGCGGCCATAGTGAAGGAATCTGCAGCCGCGGACCAGTTCTCCGTCGCCAGGTGGATTTTGCCCATCTCATAGTGGCTGGCCGCATGGTCGGGCTGAACCTTGATACTCCGGGCAAAGGAACGTGCTGAATCCGATATTTTACCGGCCCTGCTGTAACTTAAACCCAGGTTGAACCAGTTGTTGGGATAATCATCCCGGATTCCGTTCACTTTTTCGAAAGAATCGACTGCATCGCCATAACGTCGGTCCCGGAACTGA
>DAOVYP010000462.1 GCA_030635565.1 Spirochaeta sp.
CCTGCCCCAGCCGGCCATGACTTCGTCGCTGACCATCAGGATGCCGTGCTCGTCACAGAGTTTCCTCAGGCCCTGAATATAACTCTTTGTCGGGATGATGATGCCGTTGGTCCCGACGATGGGCTCCAGGAATATGGCCGCGATGGTATGAGGCCCGTCGAGCATTATCTGGGTTCTGAGTACTTCGAGGGTACGGCGGCCGCATTCCTCGGGGTCGTCAACGGTTCCAAAGGGATCATGATAGGGATAGGGCCCGAAGTAATGGACCACTCCCGGGATTCCGGGTTCCGCCGCCCATCGGCGGGGGTCGCCGGTGAGGGTGACGGCGCCGGCAGTAGCACCGTGATAACCCCGCCAGCGGGAATAGATTTTGTGACGGCCGGTATACATGCGGGCCGCCTTGATGGCGTTCTCCACCGCTTCGGCGCCGCCGTTGGTGAAAAAGACATAGTCGAGATCGCCGGGGGTCACTTCCGAGATCATCCTGGCCAATTCAGCCTTGGGTTCGGAACCGAACATGGTGCCGGTATAACAGAGCTTGTCCATCTGGGCCTTCATGGCTCCAAGGACATGCTTGTTCCCGTGCCCGATGTTGATGCAGAGCAATCCGGAGGCAAAGTCGATGTACTGTTTCCCGTCGACATCCCACTGATATATGCCTTCGGCCCGGTCCATGATGATCGGTTTGACGCCCCTCTGGGCCTTCCAGCTGTAAACGACGTGTTCCCGGTCGAGCTGCCGTATCGTTTCCATTCTTGAGTTTCCGTTAGCGGACATGTAATACACCCATCCTTAATCTATGTGATAAATCCTATTCTGATACTATAATTGGATCATACAAGATCCATTTATGTGAATAAAATAGGAACCACTTATGCCGAGAATTGCACCGGATGTCTCAATCGGAACCATAAATCTGGACCGGAGCATACCAATACCATTGCATCGCCAGCTCTACAGATCGTTAAGGGAAAAGATTCTCACGAAGTTACTGCTCCCGGGAGAGAGGCTTCCATCCTCGCGTATCCTCGCCGAAGAGATGCACCTCGGCCGAAATACTGTGGTGAATGCCTACAATCAGTTGATTGCCGAAGGATTTCTGGAGAGTGTCGTAGGATCGGGAACGAGGGTGAGTACTTCACTGCCGGAGGAGTTGACCGGAAAATCTTCAACGGATGATGAGGGTGAACACACCGCTTTCGGCAAAAAGAGGGACATCAGGATATCCGAGAGGGGGATCAGCCTCATCGATGTACCCTACCTCGAAGAAACCCGCCTCAAGCCTTTCACCCCGGCCTTCCCGTTCATCGACGAGCGATTCGTCACTATCTGGGGAACCTTGATGGCAAAGGCCTGGAAAAAAATGTCCCGGAATCAGTTCGGTTATCCTTCGGCCCTGGGATACTACCCGCTGAGGGAGGCCATCGCCTCATACCTCAGGATGTCCCGGGGTGTAAAATGCGTGAGCCGGCAGGTGATTATTACCGACGGTGCCCAGCAGGCCCTGAACCTCACGGCTCAGTTGCTCCTTAATCCCGGTGAAGGGGTCTGGATCGAGGATCCGAGTTACGACGGGGCAAAGGCGGCGTTCCGGAACGTCCCGGCCCGGCTTATACCGGTACCGGTGGATTCATCAGGACTCATGATCGACAGGGCCTTGAAAACCGATCCTTCGGCAAGACTGGCCTATATTTCTCCCTCCAACCAGTTTCCCATGGGAGTCACCATGGACCTCGGTCGGAGACTGCAGTTGATCAAATGGGCCGATGAAAACAATTCCTGGATTGTTGAAGATGATTACGACAGCGAGTTCCGTTACGGCGGCCCGCCGGTTATGGCGCTGCAGGGCCTCGACCGGTCGGACCGGGTTGTTTATGTCGGGACCTTCAGCAAGGTACTGTACCCGGGACTGCGCCTGGGTTACATGGTTGCGCCGGCTGACCTGATCGAACCGATTCATGCCATTCGTGCCCACGCGGACCGGGGTTCTCCCCTGTTCGAGCAGATTGTCCTGAACGAATACATCCGGGAAGGTCATTTTGCCCGGCATATTCGAAAGATGAGAAAACTCTACTCTGAGCGGAGATCAGCCCTCAATTCGGCGATGGAAACCCAGCTTGGAGGGATAATTGAGATTGCCGATAGTGAGGCGGGCCTTCATATCGTCGCCCGCCTGCCGGAAGGAGTCGATGACCAGCAGCTATCACTCGCCCTGAGAACACGGGGTTATGAGGTTCCCTGTCTCTCCTCATACGCATTGCTCCCTTTGAGGAAGGGAGGGCTGTTGTTCGGGTTCACCGCACTGGACGTGCCGGAGATGGATGAGGCTATCAGCCGGATCCGTCCCGTGCTCACCGATGCGATTTCCAGGGTCAACAAGAAATGACAGTTTATACCACTATTCCGACCTGGTTCGAAACTGATATAAGAGGAACCCATGAGTAACCTGTATTTCATCCGCCATGCCGAAAGCGAAGCGAATAAAAAACGCATCCTGGCCAGCAGGCTGCCCTACCCTCTGACGC
>DAOVYP010000409.1 GCA_030635565.1 Spirochaeta sp.
ATGAGCGAGTTCGACTACACTCTTGTCAACATCCGGGCCGCCGGTACCGAAGGCCGTACCGGTACCTTTCTCAGTGCCGCCATGTTTCTGGCATCCCTGCGAACCAGAGGCATCATCGTCGCTCCGTTAACACGGGGTGCATCGGAGAATCTGGAAATACTTGAAAGCCATGCTGTGCTTCGGGAGGAACTGGCCGATCGGGCGGCCCTGGACGGGGGCATCGGTCCGGAGGTACAGGCTGCCGCTTTCTGTGAAGCGGCGCATCTTCTCGGCCTGGTACTGGGATTTGAACTGGATTACCGGGTTGACCCTCTGGCCGCGGTGGTTTTGAACCGGCCTGAGCTGTTCTTCTGGACCAAAGACGGCAGGTTCGAACCCGATGAGGCGGTACAGGACGGGCTTCGGGCGGAAGTGAAGGCCCGTGTGGCCTCGGTCCGGAAGGCCGGAGCACCGATAGAACGGGACGTTTTTTCCTCAGCCCTGGACCTGACGAATCTGGCCGCTCTGCCTTCAACAGACGGTAGCGACCGAACCCCCCTCGCTTTGAGGTATGCCGCCGACGGGGGTATCGGGGAACACCGGGATACGGCGGTGGCATATTGGGGCCGGGTCTTCGATCTCTGGCGTGACCGATACAGTTTTGATTTCCTTGTGCTCCGTGGGACCAGGGAAGAAGGCGGAGGAAACCCGGAGATACCGGACAGGTCTCTTGTAAGAAAGGCCGCCGATGCCGCACGAAAGGCCGGAGTGCGTCGTAATATCGGCGTCGCCGCCGAGGGCGATGCTTTTGAAGTTGAGAGTTACGGCGTCCAGGGCGTGGATCTGGTGCTGGAGGACGATGCCGAAGCCAAGGCGGACCATGATTGGTTCGGGAGAACATTTGCCCTTGACGAGAAGCTGCGGCGGGTGAATCTGGGACGGAAGCTCCGGTTTTCCGTACCGTTGGCGGTGGATCCCGGGGTAAAGGACAGCCGGCCTCGTCGGGAACGGGCCCAGATTAAGCGTTTCGTTGCGCGATTCCTGGGGACCGGGCCTTCACGGCGGCCCCTGCTGGAGACAATGGGGGCCCTTGAAGGGGCCTGGGGTTTTCAGACCACCATCGAGACCGCTGCGACCATGGGTTGGATGCCCGATGCGTCGGATGCCGCGGTCTGCCGGAACATCGAGGATGTGGCGGCACGTTACCGGGACATGATTGACGGCGGCGAAAGGCTCGACAAACATATTGACGGCCGCTCAGCGTGGTGGGTAGTCCGTTCACGCCGGGGACTGCTGATCGCCATCGTCTCGATAGAAAATGAGGATCTGCTGCCCCCCGAACCTGTAAGGATTGATTATTCCGCATATATCAAGGATAAGGAGGCCATGACGGTCCTCGAATATGATTTCCGGGAAGACCGTGGTCTGCTCCAGCTCAGTGCGGACACGGTTATCGATACAGGCAGTATCCCTTACAGGGGTTTCAGGCTTTACGCCGTTACTTGAATTCCCGAATGGACGGTCGTACCTTAGATTCATGAATCAATTCGGATCCCGACGAAGTGTTACCTTTATACTGATCGGCATCAACGTTGCCGTTTTCTTTCTTCTTTATCTGATGCCCGGACTTATTGAGTTCCTGGCCATCTATACCGCCGGTCTCCTGGGAAGGGGATTCATCTGGACCCCGATTACCTACATGTTCACCCACGCCGGCTTTATCCATCTGTTTTTCAATATGATCATCCTGGTATTTGCCGGGCCGGTACTTGAAGAGCGTATGGGAAGCCGGGAGTTTCTGACTTATTATCTCGTCACAGGTGCTCTGGCAGGAATCTTTTCCGTATTTGCCTATAAAGCGGCGGGTTCAGGGGACTATCTGCCCATCATCGGAGCCTCGGGTGCCCTCTATGCCGTTATGCTGGCATTCGCAACGTATAATCCCCGGGCCCGAATCCTGATCTGGGGCATAATACCGATGAAAGCACCTTATTTTCTGGCCCTGTATGCCGCGATTGATCTCTACACTCATGTCTTCGGACGAAGGGGTAATATCGCTCATCTGACCCATTTAAGCGGCCTGGCTTTCGGTTTTCTTTATTTTATGATCCGGCTCAAGATTAATCCCATCAAGGTGATGAGGGACGGACGCTGAAATATATTCTCGGAGTCATGACATTCTGGCTTCTCATCGTTTCGCCTGTCGGGGCCGATCCGATCCGGGGAGAATTCTGGATACGGGCCGACCTGATGGAAATCGTCTCACCCGGAGAGAACCTCCGTGAAACCGGAGAATTTTCTGAGCGTGAAGAGAATGCACTCAATGTCCTTCTGGAGGATGCGCGCTGGGCGTTCTCGGGAATGATTTACGGATACTCGGTGTCCTGGACACCTTCTTCGGCGGCCAGATCCGTTGATGAGGAATTGAAAATCGAGCCCCTTGCCCTGATTCCAAAAGGAGACCCGCGGATGAAGACCGTTTCCGTTGTCCGGGAGAACGGCTTTATCTATATACTTCTGGAATATTCCCCTGATGCGACCCAGGAAGGCCGACTGGAAGGATGGAGCGGTGAGGCCTTTCCGTCGGCAACCGGCTCCGGAACGGCACCGATGAATTTCAGTTCCCGGCGTGATGCCATGGAAGCGGCCGTCAGGGAAACTCTCAGGGCCTGGCTCAGGGTAAGGGATTACAACCGACCCAGGGAAATCAGGGGCCGGGTTGCTTTCACAGAGTTCCCGCAAACCGGTCTTTACGGTGGATCAATCAGGGCTGTGGTGGCGTTGAAAATGGATCTGGAGCCTCTCAGACACTACGCCGTCGACTGAATCCTCCTATATACATCTATTCTAAACGTATATCCCAGAGTATCCCCCGGTCGAAACGTATGCCATCCAATATCAGGCGTTCATAAGAAGGCTTTTTATCTGGACATAAACAATAAGCTGTCAAAATAACGAAAT
>DAOVYP010000251.1 GCA_030635565.1 Spirochaeta sp.
AATTGGAGGACGCCAATGAAGAAAATTCTTTTAGTCCCCGCTGTACTCCTTTGGTTTGTACCTTGCCTACTACCTCTTTTCCACTTTGCTTCTCCTCTTCCCCGGGAATAAAAGAATTACCGGAAAGAAGCTCAAGCTCGGCAGTCTGATCCTGTCATTGACTCTCTTCGCTTTCCCGGGTGGTCGGGTCTATGTTGAGGGAACCTGCTACGATCGTGAAATGCCGATAATGGAGATTTCCACTGAAGGGACAGTTCTTGTTACAACATACGAACCTCCGGGTGAAAAGAACAAATATCCAATGGCGGTTTTTGAAAATGTGAACCCGGTAGAGATCCAATTGGTCAGTTGGCCGGGTATTGAAGGTACATATTCGTATCTTCTGAGGAACGGTCAGTTGGCTGTTGATTCAGGAATCTTAGGAACGGAACTTTTCGATGAGAATAACCAGGCGATTCTTGAATTCAATGTATAGATCTTTGTAGACAGCGTGCTGATTTTCGAATTGTACGAGGGGGATATAACACCCGCACTTGAAATGGTCGGAGGTGATCTTGAGATGATGGATTTCAGTGGAAGCCGGATGATTGAGAGCCTGGCGATCAAGGTTATGAAGGAATAAAAATCCGGAGCTGTTGGTTTGCGAAAACACCATTTGCCGTCTCTGACATTCGAAGTCACCATTGATTGCGGACTTTCCTGTCGCTACTGCTGCAATTCCTGGAAAATCCCGGGTTCAGCCGTCCCGGAGTCTTTCGGGTACCGTGAATGCAAACGAACCCTGAGAACCCTTCTGCGTAGGTGGCGTATCGATCATATTGCATTCTCAGGGGGTGAGCCGCTGATGGCGGAACGACTCCCGGAGCTCGTTCTAACGGCACGTCTGGCGTCGACTGATGTGACGATCATTTCCAACGGTAGCGGATCATTGGAAGATTACGGGATTCTTGTCGACCTCGGTGTCTCAGTATTCGAGATTCCGTTCCATCATTCTGTTGCCTCTGTTCATGACCGGTTGACCCGCACTCCCGGCTCTGCCGGGAAAGCACGAATCTCGCTCGAATACCTTGTCGGACGGAACGCCTGTGTTATTGCTGTCATCGTCCTGACACGACAGAATGCCGATGATGTCGAGACTACAATGAGAAGTCTGGCAGGAATGGGCGTCAGAAGGGTCATGCTGAACCGTTTCAACCTGGGTGGGGAAGGATTCGATCATATGGGTGAACTTACGTTGCTCCCGGATGAATTGGGGCAGGCCTATCAAACTGCGAATGATTTCGCCATAGAGCTGGGTTTGAGGGTGACGGCAAACGTCAGTACGCCGTGGTGCATCATCGATCCCCTTGATTACCCATCTCTCCACATTACTTCCTGTGCCGATAGAATCGAACTCATGCCCATCACGGTGACGGGATTGGGGGATGTCAGAATCTGCAATTATTCGCCTGTCATCCTGGGCAATATATACCAACAGAATCTGGATACCATTCTAAACCAGGTAAGTGTGAAGGATTTCTTCGAAACCATTCCGCACATTTGCACTGACTGTGTTCGTTATCTCCGATGCCTGGGCGGTTGCAAAGCGGTCAGTCAGCAATCGGGCATACCTCTCTGTGATCATGATCCAGTGAAATCGGCGTTTCCAACGTATTTGTCGGCTGAATGACTGGTGTCGGAATAATTGATCGATGTTGTAACTCCATTTCGAGTGTGTCCAGGGCGGGGGGGCAGCGGGCAATATTACCCCTGGAATGGGGATTTCAGCAAATTTGACCACCATCTCCAAAAAAGTAGCAAGGGGTGATTTTTTAGCCACTGTAGACAGATTTCATCAAGATTTCCTCCCGATCCCAACTATTTTCGGGTGACATTGGTGCCAATCCCCAATCATTGAGCACCATCAGGTCTATCTTGTTGCCCGGACGAGTCACTTGACTTATCGGCTGTCACCTTTGGCAACCGTAAGATCAACACGCAGGTGGAGCAACCGCAGGTATATCGCAGTCAGCCTTCCTTAAGAAACGGTGGGTTCTGTCAGACTAAAAGCGCGGGATATCATGGAATATCGGGCTGCTTTCCCTTACGGAAGCATCAATACCCAGCCGGCTGATAATCTCAAGGTCGGAATGCAGCCTGGCGATCGCTGTTTCAGTGCAGGTTTTCCGCCGCTTGCTGCTATCATTTTCAAGATATCCGCCATACACCTTTTCCAGTACTGACTGAATACCGTCGATGAACAACCAGGAGTAGCGACCGATAAATACATTTATGGCATACCCTTCGTGCATATAAAGTTCATTCTGCAGTTCCAGGGTCACTTCCGGTTTCTTCAGTCCGATCTGTCTTTTCAGGTAATAGTGGAAACAATCATCGAGATTCCTCGGACTGGAATGAAACAAAGTATAGCGAGTACTTCTCATATTCTATTACGCCTATAATGTATATCGATAATGTCTACAATTAATACATGCAGGACTTCCGCTTCTGACGGGATCATGAGTCGGTCCCGATATCGGGGAGAAGGTCCTGAATAGTGGATCGTTCCATCTTCCCGGCGATGTAATTCCTGATATCAGTAAAGATATCCATCAGCTCCGGGCTCTGTTCAATGGGAGACGACTCATAGAAATACTCACTGACTGAGAGGACCGGAGCCAGTGCCCCGTCGAGCAGCCTGATAATCTCCGCCAGGGAGATGTCCCCGGGCTTTCGGCCCAGTCTGTATCCTCCCTCCGGTCCCATCCTGCTCTGGACGTAACCGCCACCTTTGAGTACCAGCATAATTTGCTCGAGGTATTTTCTTGGGATCTTGTTTCGCCCTGTTATCTCGGCGATCTTCGTGTAACCCCCATCGTAATGTCGGGCCAGATCTATGAGCGCCAGGAAAGTGTATTCACTTTTCGTGGATAAGCGCATGGGTTCACTCCCGAAAGTATACATTTTACCAGAAAAGTCGATCGTGGTCTCTTTCTCCTTCGTCATAGGGTTTTAATGACCTTGGACAGGGCGTAGACGGCCAGGATACACGAATAGGCAGGCACAAACCATTTCCAGAAACGACTGGGGATGACTTTCACAGCATATGGCGCAGAAATCGCCGCCACCGCGCTTCCCAGGATCATTGACGGCAGGAGAATGAAATCTATCATCAGACCCGATTTCATAAGCGCCAGCCAGACAAAAATCGATACGAGGCACACAGTTCCCTCGGATAGAGCGGTAACGGCCATCATAGTCTTGACCGGTACACCGGAGAGAATCCCGCCGATGGTGACCACAGGGCCGTATCCGCCGCCGCCGATTCCTTTGTTGAATCCGGCCAGGGCCCCGAAGAAGATCATCCGTTTCGGTCGGTATGGGCGGGTTTTACGGGCATGGAACAGGGAAACAAAACCCATGACTATCAGCAGCAGGGACACATACACCTTGATCCATTTATCCGCGAGCTTCAGTACCGCATAGACGGACGTGATGGAAAAGACCACGGCAAGAGTGCCGGTGCCGGCGATGATAACCCACAGGCGCACAGTTTCGGACATAGGGCGGACCCGCCATTCGACGTTTCCGAATTCGTTGTGAAGGTAGGCTCCCGTTAGCCCAGCCGTGGCCTGCTGTATCATCACGGCAGGAATAATCTGCATGGGATCGAACCCCAGGATGAGGAGCAACGGCGTGATGGCCGTTCCGTAGCCCATTCCCGCCGATGCGTCCAGGAATTCGAAGATGATGGCCAGTGTCACTACCAGCCAATTGATCTTCAACGTACTGATTCCCGACGTCGTGAATGGGTTTGACACCAGCCAGCATCCCAGAGCGAACACCGCCAGGAATATGCCGGATGTAATCAGCATGGCCTGTGTTTCGTTTCTCTCAGGTTTAATCCGATCGAAGAATCCGGGATTCTCTTCCTCCAGGCGCTGGGAGCCTTCCCATCCCAGGATTTTTTCTTTCGGATTTCTGATTACAGGGGATTCCATAGTGATTCCTCTAATATAGATATTGTCTATCAATATAGTCGACAATAGAGAATACCGGAGATATTCCGGAGGGTCAAGGGGGTTTTCAGTGGTAACAATATGAATATGATCAGTTCGGATCTATGCTCTTGAGGATTCTATTATTATTCTTTCGCCACAAATGAGTACTTATTGAAGAATATTCTCAACCTGCCCAACAAAATTGTGCGGTAAAAAATGAGTTTGAAATCCACTTCGCTCATTGGCGTAATTCGATTTTCTGAAAATACTGAAGGGAGATCAGAATTAAAACGAACCGCAATTCATGCTGATTTCGTATTGACAAAGGTATGAAGGGATCGAAGGCTGCCGGTTTTGTTGGAAGCATGGTATAAGAAATTAAAGTTTCTACGTACAATAACATTATTGAGTTACGTGTAGATTTTCTTTCAG
>DAOVYP010000275.1 GCA_030635565.1 Spirochaeta sp.
CAGTTGACATTACGGTCCTGCAGTACGATACGGATTCCTTTCTCTTTGAGGCGCCGGATGAGGGACAGCTGGCCTGAACCGCCGCCGAGGACGAGACAGCTCTTTTTTTTCATTGAGAGGTCACCTCGGTGATCCATCCGGCTGCTGTTTGTGCGGCACTGACCGAAAATTGTTTACGGCGGAGTTTTAATCTGCCTGGAAGTCCGTAAGCGACGGCCAGCCTGTACTCCAGCTTCAGCAGTTGAGTTATCGGGAAACGACCATGAGCACCTTTGTTCCACTCGGCGCTGTCCACCATGACGGTCCGGGGTGCGGGTCGGAGAGCGAGCGCCTGGGTGGAGATGTAGGGAAAGGTTACCGGTTCTGAGAGAATCCGGTCTATAAGTCCTGAGGACATGGAACGGTAACTTCCCACCCTGACGGTAATCGATGACCCGGTGATCAGGGATATATGGATCTGATGCATACGGGAAGCCAGACTTCGCAGAGCTGAGCCCGGACGCCGTGGCGGATCGGCATAGGCCAGATCGGCACCGTTTTCCAGTGCCTCGAGTAATCGGGGTATGGTTTCGGTCGGATGGGCCAGATCGTCATCCATCGTGATGACAGGACGTTTCCTGCAGGTGGTAAGAGCGGCCAGAAGGGCGAACTGCTGGCCTCGCCCTTTGTCCAGTCTGATGCCGCGAACCGGAAACTGATTGTGAGACTGTCGGTTGGAATATCGGCGGATGACATTCCAGCTATCGTCCACGCTGCCGTCGTCAACAAGAACAAGTTCAGCTGAGGGAACCGAGAGGTCATCCAGGACTCCAATCAGCTCAGAAAGCCCAGAAGCGCCGTTCCGAACCGGAACTATTATAGAAAATCGGGGAATTACAGTCCCCATATGGCGATCCCGGCGCAGCAGAGAAGAGACCCGATGATGATTCGGCGGGAGGGTTTCTCCTTGAGAAGGAAGCGACCACCGATTTGTATCACTATCCCGGTGAGCGCCGTAACGGCATAGGCCTGTGAAAGGGGCAGGGTTTCCAGCACTTTCCAGTAAAGCAGGGGGGCGCCCAGTACCAGCAACAGGGCCTGAGGAGCGGGTCCTTTCAAAAAGCTGATTATGAATCCACCGATACCATGGTCTGTTATCCAGGATGCCGCTCCACGTCGGAGCAGAAGCTGTCCCGTGGCACTGGCCGTAACGACGCCCATGAGCATGAGGAATTCCCGGATGTTCATGTCTTTTCTCCGGGAACCATCAGGGCTGCGCCGGCGAGGATGAGAAGTGAACCCATGACTTTACCGATACTCAAGGGTTCATCGAAGAACATCAGGCTGATAATCAGAATGAGGGGGTATGAAAGGGCAAGTAAAGGATAGACGCGGCTAACCGGATGCCGGCGGAGAACCAGGGACCAGATAACACCCCGTGCCAGAAAAACCGCATATGAGGCGAAAAGGAATCCGTTCAGTCCGAGAATGAAACGGCCTGATTTCCCGGCTCCGATTTTAGCCGTTATCTGGCCGGCGGCAATGAGAGTGAGCACCAGAATTATGGATGCGATATCGATGAAATCGAGGTGTAAACGGTTCTTTTGCACCGACTCAGAATATCCGTGGCGGCCGGGGAAGGCAATGGATTCGGGAATACCTCAGTCGACGGTATATCGGTCCTTGAGAATCTTGAAAATCAATCGCAGTCTCGGATCCGAAGGGCCGGCGATTCCGCTGTCGATCAGAATGTCGTTCCGCTCCCTGCGGCACCAGCGGAACAGTCTGCCGGCGCCATCTCCCGGATTATTTGCGGCCTCGGCGATTTTCACCATGGATTTCAGTTCGTTAAGATTGAGAAAAAGCCGGGTATTTCCAAGAAGAATGTTGAAGTTCTTCGGTCCGCCGGCCTGGACGATATCCACAGCATCAGGTGCGGGTGTCGGTTTCGGCTTGCTTTTTTTTGACCCGGAACGTTTTTTTGATTCCAACAGCACATGGGCGGCTTTGTTCACTTCGTCGACTTTCTGGTTATACACCATGGTTTTAGCCTGGGTGATGAGCCAGTTGATTTCTTCCCTGTTCAGCTGATCCAGTAATGTGATGAGCTCACCTTTCTCTTTATTCGCGGCGGGGGATTTCCCGGCGGTCTTTTTTACCGTAACAATTTTTTTGGTCGTTTTCTTCCTGGCCATGGTGTTATCCTCAGCTGATATCATACCGTATCAGGGGGTGAAAGTGACGAAAGCATGTTCAAACTTCGGCGATAATGTGGCAACTGCGTAAAATCGGTTGGCGAATCGGAAAAACAGTCGAAAATTGAATTATGAAGCTGATGAAATTTCTTGTAATCACCCTGTCCCTGGCCATTCTGATCGCGAACACTCTGATTATCTAGTTTGTGCCCGTCTATTCTGATAGGTTGGAATCCAATTTATGTTTCAGCCTTTGAACAAGTGGCTCCTTTTCATATAACCGCTCAGGCTGCTCTTTCAGATCCTGATCCTATTGCCGTACTCGCCAATTCCGCCTCACTGCAGAAATGGGACCCCCCCGTGTCAGAGAAAATGTGTTTGTCGGTGTACTGGATATAGACATTCCCCGGCCCGGACGTTTCACGCAAATTGAATCGAAATCATTGGGACAGTACTGCCGGAAGCTGTGTGAATTGCTACCGGCAGTGAGCTGAAAATTAGAGAATCCCGTATTTCATCAGGACGAACAGAGTGGAAATCGTCGTTGCCAACTGCGTTCTTTCAGTGGGCTGAAGTCCTTCAAAGAATGTCACCTCATATCCGTTCCGGCTGTCGACAACTGCAACTGCCGTTCCATCGATATAGAGGGAAATCACCAGCAGCCCGTCATCCGGCTTGGGATAGGTATCCAGCCTGGCGTTGCTTTCAAATGTGTAGAGGACTTCATTGTTCTCTTTGGTCACCGTACCTCTGAGGGTACCGTCGAAACCGGGTGTTCCGGGTTTGTATACAGCCTGGATAAAGCGGTTTGCCATAGTGTTGCTTTCTTCCATGCGGGCAGCGAATTTATAAGAATAGACAGACATTTCACGACGGTCTTGATCGGGACGGCGTGAGCGCTCCATTTCCGCCAGACCGATGATATCCCAATCATATCCTGCGGGATCGAGCATGGTGAAGCCGATAGCCCGGGAAGTGGTTTCATGCTCCGCGCCCTTCAGATTGATTCTGTTGATATTTTTTCCGGTTTTTACAACGTTTCTGATTTCGAAAACCCAGAAATTGTGATTCTTGGTAAACAAACCGGCTTTTTCGATCGGGAAAGATTCTCCGGTAACGTCCATCATCAGCTGGCCGGCACTTGGCTTGGTCTGGCATGAGCTGAGAGCTATTAATGATACGATTAATACGATAAGTATTCCGAAAGTCATAACGGATTTTCTGTGCATGATCTGGGCTCCTTGAGTGTTTATTATAGTATTGCCTGAAGGAATATATTTCAAGTTGAGCGGCTGTTGTCGGTTCCGACGATGTTACCGCAGGTTCCTGTCTCATTGATTTCCTTCAGATTATCGAACGTGATGTCCCTGATATTATTCACGGCTTCCTTGGTGAAGAAGGCCTGGTGGCTGGTGATGAGGACGTTGGGAAATGTCTGAAGGCGAACGAAGGTATCGTCCTGTATCACCTCGTCGGAGAGGTCTTCAAAAAACAGATCTCCCTCTTCCTCATATACGTCCAGACCGACGTAACCGATGTTTCCTGATTTCAATCCGTCGATTACTGCATTTGTATCGATCAGGGGGCCGCGGCTGGTATTGATAAGCATGACTCCCCTCTTCATGCTGCGGATGGCATAGTCGTTGATGAGATGATATGACTCATGATTCAGGGGGCAGTGGAGAGAAATGATATCGCTATCCCTGTACAGCTTATCAATCCCGACATATTTCACAACCCGGGATTTCAACTCGTCGGACGGATACTTGTCCACGGCCAGGATGTTGACCCCAAGCCCGGAAAGTACCTCAATGAAAATTCGTCCGATTTTGCCTGTTCCGATCACCCCGACTGTTTTTCCATGGAGATCAAATCCCATCAGGCCGTCCAGTGAAAAGTTTCCTTCACGCACCCTGGCATGGGCTCTGTGAAATTTACGGTTCAGACAG
>DAOVYP010000522.1 GCA_030635565.1 Spirochaeta sp.
CCGGAGCGTAGACGGCCTCGGCTACTTTCACGGATTCGATATTCACCGCCTCGTCGCCCTTTGACACAGCCTGACCGGCCTCGGGCATTTCCACGTAAACGATGTCCCCGAGGGAATCCTGGGCATAGTCGGTGATGCCGATGACGGCCACATCACCATCAAGGCGGATCCACTCATGAGACTCGGTGTACTTCAGATTTTCCGGTACGTTCATTGGTTACTCCTTATTATTTCCGTCTATAAAACGGTGTTTTCACGATTCGGGCCGATTTACGCTTCCCGCGGATTTCCACTTCAACCGTATCTCCGATTTTCACCGAGCCGCGTTTGAGGAGGGCCAGGGCGATAAAGCTTTCCCGCACGGGAGATCGGCCGCCGCTGGTGACTGTTCCCAGGAGTTCAGCGGTATAGACCGAATATCCCTCCCGGGCCACTCCGGCCTCGGTCATCTCCAGGCCGTAAACTCTCCTTGGAATACCGTGTTCCTTCTGGGCGACCAAAGCCTCCCGGCCGGTGAATTCATCCTTATCCAGATTGACGAACATCCCGATACCCGCTTCCAGAGGGCTGATTTCATCGGTGAGTTCATGACCGTAGAGCGGCAGCCGGGCTTCAAGTCTCAGAACATCACGGGCTCCAAGGCCGCAGGCTTCGGCGCCTGCATCTTCCAGGGCTTTCCACAGGCCCACCGCATTCTCCGGGGAGCAATAGAGTTCGAATCCGTCTTCACCGGTGTATCCGGTTCTGGACAACAGAACTTCAACTCCAGCCACACTCACCATACCGGCGTGCCGGTAGTAATCCACATTGCCGGGATCAATCCCCGACACGAGGGGCGTGAGAAGATCAACAGCTTTCGGACCCTGCAGGGCCAGCTGGGCCCATTTCGACGAGACGTTTTCAGCTTTCGCATCCATCCGGGATGCTTTGATCTGATCGCTGATCCAAAGAAAATCCTTGTCGGTGTTGGCGGCATTCACCACCAGGAGGTAGTGACCGGACTCGAGGACGTAGATAAGAAGATCGTCCACCGTCCCGCCGTCACCCCGGCACATGGGCGTGTAAAGGCATTGTCCTTCCTCGGCACCCCGGACGCGGTTGGTTACCAATAGATCGAGGAATGTTTCGGCATCCGGGCCCTCCACCGAGATTTCTCCCATATGAGAGACATCGAACAGACCCACCCCTTCTCGAACCGCTTTATGTTCGGCGAGGATGCCGTTTGCGAACTGCACCGGCATATCCCAGCCGCCGAAATCCACCATCTTTACCCCGGGTCTTCCGGAATAAACCGGATGCAGGGGTGTTCTCTTTAAATTACTTTCCGCCATCACGGAGCCTCCCGTCGCGATAAATTACAGAACATAGGGAACTCGATGTCCGAAAGTCTTGTAAACAACGAAGGTTTCGAAATCCCGGACATCTTCTACAGTTGCCAATTCACCGGTGAAGAATTCCAGCAGGCCGAAGCCCTTTTTCAGCAGCACTTCCACCAGCAGGTCGTAGCGGCCGGTTACCACACGAACGCTTATAACGCCCTTGAGAGCGGCGATTCGCTCTCCGGCGCTCACCAGATCGGCGGATTTTACTTTCATCCCCATAACCGCCGTCATGTGCCCCTCTATTTTTTCGGGGTTCACCAGGGCCGTCACTTCCAGTACACCGGCCTCGATGAGTTTTTTATATCGCGCCCGGACGGTGTGTTCGGTGACTCCAAGTTCTTCGGCGACTTCCCGGAAGGCTCTCCTGCCGTCTTTCAGTGCCTGGAACATGGGTATGTTTGGATCTTCCCCGTTCATTCAACAAGCTTAGGATTTTTTGCGCTATAGGTCAATAAATATTTTTTTATTGAGATATATATAAAAAATGTTGCGTTTAAATGACCTCTAGCGCGCTAATGGCTATTTTTTTAAATGGCGGAAGCCTGACGATTGGTAAGTGTTGATTTCCGCCCCGGGGCAGGATAGGATTTTCTATGAATGAAACAGGTCGTACAAAGTTGCTTCCATCCCTGCTTGAGGCTCAGGCACTGTCTGGTTATATATCCGAAGAGACTGCCCTTAAAATAGCTGAGGAACTGAGAGTTCCCCTGGCGGATATCTATGGAGTGATCGAATTTTATTC
>DAOVYP010000139.1 GCA_030635565.1 Spirochaeta sp.
GGCGCCGGAAACCGGCTGCCCGTCGGAAAGCCGATTCACCCAGACCAGAACCCGATTGTAGGCAACCCGGACCGAGAGGCCCAGGTCGGTTACCTGGACAGCCACCTCGCCGTCCCGCCACTGCCGCTTCTGGTTCACCTGACTCGGGTCCTGCCTCATCTCGTACCGGAAATAGACGGTGCCGTACCCCTGATCCCCCAGGAAGCTCTCCAGGTTCTCCTGATGGAAGAACGTCGAATCCGGAATCGCCCCGCTCAGGTCGTAGTCGGTCATCGGGGGTGAATAATCCGGCTGATCGAAGAAATTAGTCCTTCCCATGACGCCGAATCGGCCTTCAACGATATTCCGGGACGTCCATACCAGGGCCGGATCGAACTCGGCTTCCAGATGCCTGAGGCCGTCGTACTGATAAGGGAAATCCACCATCGGATACGGTCGGGGAATAGTCGTGGCCATGCGTACGGATTCGGCTTCGCGACCGAAGATGTCCCTGATACCGCCGGGGAGATTGACAGTCACATCCTGTCCCGGGCGCATGTCGGGCAGGTAGAACGCCATCGTCGACCAGGAGATCCGGATGTTCTCGGGTTCGACGGTCCGACCATCAACTCTGACGTTGATATCGGGGATGGTCATGTCCTCGGGCAGCGGATGGCTGAACCGGAGGTATACGGGATACAGGAACGGGCGATTGTCCCGGGGAAATCCCCCGGGAGAGGCGCTGAGCTCTACCGCACGGAAGGGTCTGATGGTCCTGAGCTGGTAGGTTTGTTCCCGGGCGCTTGCCGGAAAGCCCGGGAAAGGTACGGCTCCTTTTTCCAGGGTCACCTTCAGGCGGATATTCTCTCCGGGCTCTTCGTTCAGGACGAGCAGCACGCCGCGATCCGTCCGGCTCTCCAGTCGTTCCGGATAATCGGGTCTCATGGTAGTGAAACTGAAGGATCGGTTTTTATCAATAACCCTGATGGATCGGCCGATCACTTCGGGATCCACGGGCTGATTGAATTCAAGGGTGATCTTCCTGGCGATGGCCGTGGGAACGTCATAGAGGCTGATGTTGACCTCCGCATCGTTACCCGGGAACATGTTGACAATCTTCACCCGCTCACCGAAGATGTCGAACGAAAAATCATCTTTCAGTTTGAGCCCCGACATGGAGGAAGCTTTATCCGAGATGGTAATCCGGTAGCGGGGGATATCCTGGAGAGGCCTGTCGGGTCGGAACCCCAGGGTCTTGGTACCGTACCACCGATAGACGCCTTCCACCGGAGGCTCGATCGTGAGGAGATCCGATTCGAGGATGGGTGCACCCAGGGCGGCGAGGGGCACCATGGGGCGATTGAACATGACGTAGATATTCGGCCGCCGGTTCTCCACCGGGAGTTCGCCCCTCGGGCCGTAGTCGACGATTTCCAGGTCACCGGATTTCGGATCCCCCGCCATGGATGATTCCATGATTGCCGATGCGTTTATCGAATAGTACCGGATAGTCCCGGCTGAAAGGTCAATAGGTTCACGGATCAGACCGTTGTCAACGCTTCGCTTACGCTCAGCGTTACGGATGAGGGTATCAGCCGCGGATTCAGACGCGTCGGTCATGAGGTCGCCCTGAACGGACAAAAAGGCCTCATCCCGGGCAGCAGGATCAGCGGAGATGAGTATCGCCGCCATGTCCACATCCGACAAATCGTTCTTGAACCCGCAGGAAGTGAGTGCCGTAAGAATCATGATCACTGAAATTGCTTTAACACCAGGATATCTGCTCATGTCGGCCCGTCCTTTATCAACTGACTGTCAGTATAGTCAACAAGCATTCCATGTACACTCTTTACGAGGATACGGGGCTTAGGTCATCTTTCCATCAGGCTCCTGAAAAACTCCATGTCCCTGTCCATCACCTTGTAGAAACTCTTCGATATGTTGTGGTTTTCTCCGGGGTATTCGTAAAAGGTATAGTCGACCCCGGCATTATCGAGCTTTTTGCGGAATGGAATGCTCCATTCAAATGGTACCGACTCATCATCGGTGCCGTGATGAACCAGGATGGGAACGTCGATGGATTCAAGATAGTTGTTCGGCGTCAGTGAAGCGTAATCATCCCGCGAGAACTCGGTATCGATGAGGGCCTGAAGTCGGGCGGCATCCTTTTCACTCCGCCGCCTGATGAAATACAGGGTGTTCTCCGGGAAGTTTTCGGTAACCGCAGCCCACAGTGAAGCACCCCGCAGGGAATCATTCACGGTGAGTATCCTGAGGCCGATTTCCCCACCCATTGAATGACCGTAGAGGAACACATTGTTCGTGTCGGCGCCGGGTATGTTACCCAGGCCGGCGATGAGGTTCAGGACGTCGATGGAATAATCGATGGTCCGTGCGGGGCCGCCTCCCCGGCTTTCGGATCGGCCGTGTCCCCGGTAATCCGGTTTGACGACAATAAAACCGCCTGCGGCGTAATACCGGGTTACAAGGCGGTAGTTGTCGAGGGTGGAATAGCTATCCGGCGGAATGTAACCGTGGGCCAGTACGATGACCGGCCAACCGCCGGGAGGCACATCACCGGCGGGTTTCTCGATGAGTCCGTAATTCGTGAATTCTTCGGATTTGTAGGAGAAATCCCAGGCTTTCAGGCCATCCCGGGCATCAACCCTGTTCATAATGGTGAAGTTTTCAGCCTTGAATTCACGTGTTCTGAGGCCTTCGATGCTCATGGGGTGGGGAACTTGCCGCGAAGTTGTCGTTTCGGCTATCGGTGGTTCGCCTGTGATGGTGGATTCCTGCCGACTGCAGGATGCCAGTACGGCAATTATGTAAAACGAAAAAAGGATTCTTAACTTGTTCTGCTTAAACATAGGTTGAATTGTAATGTTTTACGATCAATTCAGCGCAAGTTGAAAATTTTGTCCAACCATGTCGGCATTGAAGTGGATTAAACTCGACGTTTTATTGCTGACTTGGTAGGATCGGGAGCATGAGTACAACAGGCCTTTATCTGGCATTCGATATCGGCGCCGCCAGCGGTGCCAAACTGGCCCTCTTCAATCAAAGTTCGTCATCGCTGGTGCCTCCCGAGATCTGCGCCGAGGAATATAACGAAGAATTTGATCGATTTGCCGGAGACCTGGCCGCCGGTGCGGATAAGATGCTCATATCCCTGGGAAAAGCCCGAAAGGATCTGGCGGGTATCGGCATAGCGTCCGCCGGGATTCTGGACTCGAAAGGCGGATTCAAACTCTTTCATAACCGGCCCCAATACAATGGGTATAACCTGCGAAGGGCTCTGGAAAAAGAGTTCGGCGTTCCTGCGGCCATCGCCAATGATGCCGACGCCGGAGGGCTGGCGGAATGGAGCGTTCTGGGGCTGGAACTTCTCTACTGGGTGTTCGGCGGCGGCTGGGGAGGTACCTGGATCGACAAAACAGGAGAGATAAGATATCCCTCCACCGACTGGGACGGCCGGGACGAAAGTCTGCATTACAGCAATGAACCGGGATATGCCATCGGAATTCATCTCTGGAGACTCCGGAGCCTGTTTTCCGAGGTGAACGCGTCCTTCGAATTATTCGAACGGCAGCTGGCCGACGACCCGGATCTTCCTTCCGATTCAATGACCGGCCCCGGGGGAAATTCCGACACCATGAGAGCGGAAGTCATTCTGTCGGGACCGGGACGTTGTCGACTTTTCCGGGCCGTCGTCGGCAATGATGATTTCTATGAGAATTTTCTCGATATCCATGAACGAAAGGAACTGACCGATCCCGCGGTAGCGGGGGCCCATATCAGTAAACTCTCACGCATGCGTGTGGAAGCGGCGGTGAATACCGATCGGCTTTACGGCAAGATACTGGCCGAGGCGACCCGTTTCCTGCTCAAGCAGGCGGAAGCCGACGGACTCCTTCCGGGCACCCCCATCTGTCTCGGCGGAAAACCCAGCTATGCCCTGCCGTACTTCGGCCCCTCAACCCAGCGGGTGCTGGGAAAAACCGGTTTCCTGAATTACATGCGGCCATCGGTAATCGATGAGAGGGGGAGCAACGCGAATCTGGTGGGAGCCGCCGAGCTGGCCAGACGGGCGGCACGGAGATAATCCCGCCATGGCCGAATACTTCCCGATTCTACTGCCGATTTACGTGCCCATCATTCTTGGCTTTCTGGTCCGTTATTCCGGGTATTTCCCCGCTGAATACGGCCATTCCATACGCCAGTTCTGCCTGAAGATCACCATACCCCTTCTCATCTTCACCAACATGGCCCTGATGGATGCCGACGCTCTCTCACAGGTTCTGCCGGTTGTGATATCTCTTCCCATCTACATGGCGATACTGTGGCTGGCCGCCATTTTGATTACGAGGCTTCCGATGTTCAAAACCCGCCGCCTGGAAGCGATCCTGGTCATCATTCTGGGGAACATCGGTTATTTCGGTTGGGCGGTTACCGAAATCGGTCTGGGAAGCGGCGGGCTCTCCAGGAGCATTATGTATGCCGTCCTCTTCTGGCCGATGACCATCATGTTCTCTTTTCTTTCAAAGATTGTCATCGACCGGTCGAATGACGGTATCCGTTCGGCACTGCATATCCTGAAGATCGCCATACCGATCTTCATGGCCTTTGTTGCAGGACTTCTGGCCGCGATCTTCGGTATCCGCATCCCCGAAGCGGTGATGGAACCCCTGTCCGCCTTCGGTCGGATGACCGTTCCCCTCATCCTGTTCGGTGTAGGACTTTCCGTGTCATTCAAGGCGCATTGGGGAGCGCTTTCGTTCCTGCTGCCCCTGCGGCTGATCCTGGGATTCGGAGCGGCCTGGCTCACCACCCGGATGAATGTGAAGCTGGACGATCTGAGCCGCACGGCGATTCTGATGGTTTCCGTTATGCCCGTCGCTGCCAACGTTCTGATAATGGGGGATGTCCTGCATCTGGATGAGGAATTCATCGCCGGGGCCGTCACACTTTCGGCGCTTCTGGCCCTGGTGACGATTCCTTTGACTCTGATACTGCTGACTTAGACATTATGAAGACGAACCTTGCCTGGCCAGGAGTCGGGCCCGGGTCTTCTTGGACACTGTTACCCACCTGTAAATGGGAATATGAGTATCATAATGAAGATGTCTCTTGCCCAAATTAGTGAAGGGATTCCAATAAGAATCCCGATTAGGCAAGGAATCCTTAACAGCATTGGCATTCCCCTGTATAAAATGAGGAAAAATCCTGAGTTTTCATCTTCATAATTCGCCTTGACGAATATTGCATGCAGGAAAGAAAGTAGAAGGCACGTCATCGGAGCATAGAAAACAGCAACCACAAGTGTGACAATCACCATCCCGACATTGTCACTATCGCTGTACTTGGAGGATTCAATAAAGTATGCAATGTATACAATCACTGAAGCTGCGACGGCCGCCCAGCTATTGATTTTGCGAAACTGTTTCAGATTGATTTTTTCTTTCGATCCGAGTTTCATAATCTATTGTTTAATATACAACACAGGTTGTTATTCGGTAAATATTCTCAATACGACAGATCTTTCGGGAGAGGTCGTGCCGACGGGGGAGATGAAGAAAAACAATACGAATTTATCAGGTGACCTCCTGACGGCGGGTATGAAGAGAATTCAGTAGACTATCGCAATGATGTGTTCTCCGGCGATTCAGTATCGTGGATTATCTGCAGGAAAGATTGAAGCAACACACATTACAATCACCCGATATACTTGAGTCTAGGTAATTCCACATAGATTGATCTGAAATGCAAATCAGGTAATTCCCCGGATTTCGTAAAGCCGGTTAATCCACGATGCTCAATGTGGATTCAAGGTATAGATACCGCAATATGCCAGGCAGAAAGGAGAATCAGAAATGTGGTGGAAGATTATTGTATTTGTGATTATTGTGTTGGCGATTGTTATTTCAGTCGCGGTTCTCTATGGCGCGTATCGCGGACAATTGGACATGAGAAAACTGTATGCGAGGATAGAAGCAGAACGCGTGATTATCATCCCGGGATCATTTGATTCCCGCGAATTGGCTGGACTACCCACACCCGTTCAACGCTACTTCCGTGCTGTCTTGAAAGAGGGGCAGCCGTTGGTTGCAGCGGTCGCTGTGGAACACACCGGGACCTTCAACATGAGCGAAACCGGAGAGCAATGGAAGCCGTTCAAGTCGACTCAGCGTGTTATTACCGGACATCCGGGATTTGTCTGGGACGCACGTGTTTGCATGGCGCCGACAATGACCGTTCGTGTCCAAGATGCGTACATCGCGGGTGAGGGTATTCTGATTGCGAAGCTGTTTGGTCTGTTGACGGTGATGGAACAGCCCGGCACTCCTGAACTTGCAC
>DAOVYP010000262.1 GCA_030635565.1 Spirochaeta sp.
CCGAAGAACAGGGAATTGCGGATGACGATCCGGGCCATAAAATCCGCCATATGGGTAAACTGGTAGGTACCGGCCACATCTCCCACAGCATAGACATCCGGGTTTGTGGTTTGGAGCCTGTCATTCACCTCGATACCCAGGCGCTCATCGTAACTCACCCCCGCCGCGTCCAGTCCGAGGCCGGTAACCGTCGGTTTTCGTCCCGCGGCGACAAGCAGTTGGTCAAAATCCAGAGAACGCTCTGTTCCGTCGTCATCAAGTACAACCCGAATCGGCCCCTTGCCCCCCCGGCTCTCCACCCGCTTGAATTCGGCATTGACGATGATTTCGACACCGTCCCGCTCCAGAGACCGTTTAACGACATCGCCGGCGTCAGGGTCTTCCTTCTCCAGGATACGAGGACCTCGGCACATGACGGTAACCCGGGATCCGAAGCGCTGGAAGGCCTGTGCCATCTCGATACCGATGGGACCGCCGCCGATAATACCGAGGCTCTTGGGTAATCGGGTCAGATTGAACAGAGTCGCATTGGTATGGTACGGCGCATCTTTGAGGCCCGGAATATCGGGAATGGCCGCCGTCCCGCCTGTGGCTACCACGGCCTTGGTGAATTTGAGGGTCCTGCCGTTAATCTCAATCTCATTCTTCCCGGTGAACACGCCGTTGCCGAAGAACAGATCGACACCCAGATTCCCGGCGTACCTCTCAGCCGAGTCGTTGGGCGAAATGTAAGTCCCCAGGCGGCGCATCCGTTCCATGATGAATTCGAAATCAACAGTGACATCGCCTTTGATTTTCACACCATACGATGCCGCATCACGTACAGCGGTTGCGGCCCTGGCGCAGCGCAGCAGGGCCTTGGACGGCACACAGCCCACGTTGAGACAATCACCGCCGAGCATGTGGGATTCTATCAGAGCGACCCGAGCTCCAAGACCCGCCGCCCCGGCAGCCGAAACCAGGCCTCCGGTACCGGCGCCGATAACGACGAGATTGTACGCCGCATCGGGAGCCGGATCGATCCAGGCCTTCGGGTGCACATTGTCCAGCAGGTTCGCATTGTGTTCATCCAACGGCGCGATGCCGCAGGAATCCAGATCGACTTGATTGAACGAGGCCAGGTCGGGATCCCTTTCGGGTAATTCCGGCTGCAGGTTCAACGACGGCTGCTGCAGGACATTCAGTGGCGGAATGAAATCAGCCCAGCTTACATGGCTGCCGTCGGACTTTCGAGCGGTACCACCATGTTCCTCATCGGTCTTGAATCGGTAGAACAGCTTTTTGTCCTCGAAGGGGTGTTCGTTGAGAACATGGCTGAAGATACCGGCGTTCAGCAGCATATTGCCGATGTGTACCGCATCCCTCTCGTCCATGGCGATATCTTTGCCAACCATCATTCGTACCGCCTCGTTTCCCACGAAGCATTTTGTATAGAGTTTGGGCGGCAGACCGTATTTACGATCCCTGATGTCCAAATATCCTTTCATCTCCCCGGCCAGTTTTTCGAGATTATCAGGATCGAACGATGCTTCCGATTCTTTGGTGTTTTCCGCTGCCATGGTCTGCTCCTCGACTTGTTAACCTTACCAAAGTGGTAATCAATGATGTCTCATAACACAAGGCTCCGGGGGAGAAAACTGACCTCTGACGCACTCGATCGGTGATATTTATAGAGTGTCCCTGGTGTTTTATTATCAAGTTCCAGGGGAGCTAGAGCTCAATTAAAATTGCATGATTTGTTTCGATTGTGAATCAAGCTCAGGTTCTCCCCCGAAAGCCGCCCTGAAATTGTCTCGCGATACCCTTGAGGTTACCTGGAATGCACCAGGGTTAGGGACACTCTAAAACACCATGCTTTCTGAGGCATCAGTTCAGAGGTTTCAGTTGCTCAACTTGAACAAACCAGATTAATATTCTGATATCATGGTTATCGAGAACATGTACCAGGCCAAAACTCACCTCTCTCGACTCGTAGAGCAAGCTCTGGATGGAGAAGACGTCGTGATTTCCAAAGCGGGGAAACCTCTTGTGCGTCTTGTTCCCTACGAGGAAATACCGGAACCCCTTGTATTCGGACACCTTAAGGGACAGATATCCATCACCGACGACTTTAATGATCTTTCTCCCGAAATCGAGGATGCTTTCGAAGGCTATCTGCCGTCATGACACCATCCCTGTTTCTGGACACCTGCGTCCTTCTCTGGATATTGGATGGACATAGACGCATCACCGATAACAAAGAAATTATCAAATTCCTGAATCAGAACCAGCGATATTTCAGCCCCATCTCTGTGGCCGAGATTGAAATCAAAACTTCCCTTTGAAAACTTACAATACCAGGGGACTGCTTCGAACGCATAATTGAGAGCGGAATAACTGAATGGCCCTATCACAGCAGCGACGCCAAAGCTCTTGGCGATCTCCCCTGCCATCACAAAGATCCCTTCGATCGAATGCTCATCGCATCAGCTGCAGCCCACAACCTCACTATCGTTACTTCCGATGTCGTGTTCAGGCACTATCCTATTACCGTATATTGTGTCGATTGAAGATTCCTTACCCGGCGCAATTTTCATAGGTTGAAGACTCACTGAATATATCTCGATCCGCATCGCGAATTTCACGTCCACGTTGCGCCCGTTGTACCCGTAAACGCCAGGCCAGAGCCAGGGCGAGAGCATAGGCCACAGCGTTCTGCCCCATCAGGAGGTACATGCTCAATCGCAGATAGGCGTTCTCCGGCAGTGTAAGTCGCCTGGTGAGTAACAGTCCGGTATAGGAACCCGCCGCACCGCCAAGGGCCGACTGAGTCATGATACCGGCCTCGGTAACACGCTCCTGGCTCTCAGGCGCTGAGACCTCAGGCAGCCAGGGAAGACGAAGGTCGGCAAAAGTAGTAACAAAGCAAAAAAGATTGGCCAGGACAAACCAGGCCAGAATGGCTCTTTTCATAGTTCTTTCCTCCGAGCCCGGAGGCTCAGGAATACCTATGCAACTTCAGTGCCAGATGTCTGTAACACCGGTAATATCGCTCTGATCCAATTAAGATTGGTGAAATTGACCGGAAACAAGCCGTGATTTGGCGGAAAAAACCAATGGGTTCAGGTTCCATAAGTGGCCGGTGAGTATGGCGGAATAACATTCCAGGTAATATGAATAGATCTTCATCAAACGAATGCTCCGGATCATGCATATACAGTTCCGGCCTCTCGAACACTATGACTGAGGCATCACCCCTGAAAATTCAAAACAAGCTCCGGTGCGCTCGATGTAAGTCGACTCATTGATAGTGCACGCATAAAGTGCTACACTATTGTTGTGCAGGAGGATATCATGACAAGAAATATTACTTTGCGAATGGATGAGAAACTCCTGAAAGAAATTAAACATGTCGCCGTTGAGGAAGATCTGTCAGTTTCAGCCTGGATTACCAGGCTTGCCAGGCAGGCAATCCACCAGGATATCCGATATGAAGAGTCAAAAGTCTTTGCGATCGAGGCAATGGAAAAAGCCGGTAAGTATGGGGGAAAAACATACAGCCGTGATGAGCTCCATGAACGCTGATATTTTTATCGACACAAATATTCTTGTCTATGCCCACGATCGAAGTGAGGCAAAGAAACACGAGATCGCAAAAGTCTTGATATCTGAAATATGGAACATCAGGAACTCTGCCGCTATCAGTATTCAGGTTCTCCAGGAATTTTTCACCACCATGATCCGCAATGGAGGCGACCCCGGGATTTTCCGTAATATCGCTGAAAACTACATGCAGTGGCAGGTGATAGAAAATACCTGCGCTTTACTGAAAAAAGCATTTGATGTTCAGGGGCAATATCATCTTTCATTTTATGATTCCAATATCATTGCCGCCGCTCAATTGTCGGGAGCCAAAGTGATTTGGACCGAAGATCTCAATACAGGCCAGGTTTATGGCAATGTGGCAGCTGTGAATCCTTTCCATACCGGACCACATAGAAAGGTGTTACTGTAGTTATTGACATTGATGAGGCGAAAACATGACAAACATGACATTGAAACTTAACTGGCCTCAATCCCTCTCCCGCCTGGACGCCGTCCGCAATACCGACCCCGGGCTCTACGCCGTGGCCCTCCACGCCTTCATCGAAGGTGAGGCCGGGAAATCCCTGCAGAGCACCCGGGACATGAACTTCCGGGATATCATCCAGGCCTGGTGGCGGGATTACAAAGACGACATCGCCCCGAACCTCAACGCGGAACAGGAAAACGATCTCTGGGCGGTTCTTGTCGCCATAACCAAAGAGCACAGCCTCACCAATCCCGTGCGCCACC
>DAOVYP010000394.1 GCA_030635565.1 Spirochaeta sp.
AATACTTGACCAATTTTTCATGATCCGGGAAAAAAGATCGACCCGGGCTGATGGTGCAACAGGCCGAATGGTCCGGATTCAAGACTCTCAGCAGAGAGATGGAAACCACCGTATTTCTCGTCAGTCACAAACCCGGGATGTTCCGGAGTCCTTTATCTCTCCACAGTATAGCTTGCATGCGATTATATATTATTATATTACTATTAATTAATCGGGAGACAGAAATGAAAAACGAAGTTCGATTCCATCACCACTTCAACGGACTGATCCTGTTCGCCGCCTCTCTGGCGGCTTATATCAGTTTGGATTACTCATGGGGGTTCTTCTTCATCCTGATCCTGGCTCCGGATCTGTTCATGCTCGGCTATCTTGTCGGACCACGAATCGGCGCCCGGATTTACAACATCGGCCATTCACTGCTGGGACCTGCGGCTCTCCTGGGAGCGGGTTTTTATGTCGATATCCCACGGCTGATGGCTGCGGGAATCATCTGGGCAGCCCACATCGGAATCGACCACGTCTTCGGTTACGGCTACAAATACAGTGACGGATTCAAACATACACATTTTTCCGAGATATGAGAAAGAGAATCCGGATCAGGTAGAGCGAAGAGCACCGGTTTATCCGGGTATGTCTCCTACACCATCAAGAGTATAGGTCGGGCGATATGCGAAAGTCTCTATTACGGCTTCATCGGTGACACCGCTGAGAACAAGAACCGTATCAATCTTCGATTCGACACCGGCTACGATATCCGTATCCATCCGGTCTCCGACAATTACCGTATCTTCCCGCTTCACGCCGATGCGGCTTAAGGCGTTTCGCATCATCAGAGGATTGGGCTTGCCGAGAAAATATGCTTTTTTACCTGTCGAAAGCTCGATCGGGGCCACCAGGGAACCGGTGCCCGGAACAATACCGCCTTCCACAGGTCCGGTGAGATCAGGGTTGCTGCCGATGAGATTGGCCCCGTTACGTACAAGATTAATGGCCTTCACAAGGGTCTCATAATTGTATGTTTTAGTCTCACAGATGACGACATAGTCGGGATTGACGTCGTTCATCGAGTACCCGGCTTCATAAAGGGCATTGATAATACCGGCCTCGCCGATAACATAGGCACTGCCTACGGGTTTCTGTTCCGCCAGAAACTGCGCCGTGGATAACGCACTTGTGTAGAAATGTTCCACAGCTATATCAAGCTTCATCCTCAAGAGCTTTTCTCTGAGCTCACGGGGTGAATACGCCGAGTTATTGGTGAGAAACAGATATTCCTTATCTTCCATTTTCAGCCAGTTAACAAATTCCGCTACTCCCGGGAGCAGTTGATTCCCATGATAGATGACACCGTCCATATCACAGATGAAAGCTTTCTTGGCCCGAAGTTTTTCCATAGGGGTATTGTCACTGGCCTGCCTTTTAATGTCGATAGCTTACACGGGTATTCCGAATCAGACTGCGTCGAAGGGTACCGCTCGTCATGCGGCGCTAAAGCACCGGTTCCTCACGGCACCCTTCACTCCGCCTGCTTCGGGATACCCTTGAAGGGCGTCAGGCGGGGCGGCTTCGCCGGCCCGATTCCTCACGGCACTTTCCCCACCCTCTGTCCTGGATTTCCCCTGAAATCGTTCAGGAGTTCAGGCAGGACAGTGACAATCGGACTGCAACGATCGACCGGTAGACTGATTAAGGGGGAAGAGCAGCGAGATTCAATCGGTACGTTTAGACCAAAGGCCGGTCGGATCAGGCGGAGAGTTGAGGGCCGTGGGGAACCACGTACTCATGTTTGACCAGCGATCCACTTTATCACAGTCTGATCCGGCCGGCCGCGCTCACGGAAAAATATTCGGGAGAAATGCCCGGTGTTATCCCTCGGGCTGGATTGACCCGGGGGATTGGTCGGCAGTCAGGGCATCGGACTGCCCCCGGACCAGGACCCACACACCGTCGGATGGAGCGGCACCAAGAGAATACCGGCTTCTCGGCAGCTTCTTGGTATCGACTTCCCAGATAATTTCACGACGGGTACTCACGGCATCCGCCTCATCCAGGGTTCTCATTAGTCTGTCCCAGTTTTTATTATCCACATTGAATCTGGAAACATCAAAAGTATCTCCCGGATCTCCTGGAGGAGGTGCCAGCTTGTTGTCGAAATCGAAAGCACCGACCAGATGCTTACCATCCCGATTCAGAGAAGTAAGAGCATCCCGTACAGCAGGGGTCAGGGGTCTGATGCCAAATGGGAATGCCATGGTGTAAAGGCTTGATGCTGTCCCGCCGGCATATTCATCAATAAGTTCCCACGCAACCATGATTTCTTCAGCAAAGGCTTCGGCACCCATATCATGAACATAAGTATGGCTCAGAGAATGAATTCCGAGAATGAAATTCTCGTCAAGGTACTGCATTTTCTCTGAAATAACAGGAATGCCCTGATATGGGTATCCGGGATTTTCATATCCATCAAGCTGACGGAACGGAATAGCATCGAAAGAGATATAAAATGTGAAATTGATCCGTCCGTTTTCCTCTTTAGCATGTCTCTCAAGTATGGCAACCATGGAGTCCCGGTCAATAATGGGTTTACCGAACAGTCGTTTTACCGAGCCGTTGAGCCGATCCCCGCGGGTCTGATAGATCAGAGTTCCATGAGAGGCATCATCCGAACCCATGACGATTGGTTTGAACCCCGTAGGGACCCGGGAGAAATCGCCTTCGAGGTATTGGAGATCCGATACGAGATACCAGCCATTGTCGTTGATGTAACGAAGAAGCCTGCGGAATCGTTCGGGAGTCAGGGCATAATCCTCTTCTCTGCTGATCTTGTGAAGACAGAGTATCGGAATCACACCCTTATCGGCTTTCTCGGAAAGAAAGGTGATATCACCATCCCTGCGGGTCATCCAATCATCAAACTCTCTGATATCGGCCAGAAAGAAGTATGGATCGGTACCTTCGGGTACTTCCAGACGGTCGGATAAAACAGGTCGGTTATAACGGTCTTTCGTATACAGCCAGAAAACATCCCCGGAGTCTTCCGCGGGGATGGATATCGACAGCACGTTAAACAGGAGCAGGAACAGAATAGTACGAAAAT
>DAOVYP010000438.1 GCA_030635565.1 Spirochaeta sp.
ATCGGCCACCTGGGATTACGGCCCCCTCGGAGTTGAACTGAAGAAGAATATTCAGGAAGCATGGTGGAAGGAGATGGTTCGTCGACACGAAAACATCGTCGGTCTGGACGCTGCCATCATGATGCATCCCCGTACCTGGGAGGCATCCGGTCATGTGGAGAATTTTTCGGATCCGCTGGTGGACTGCAAGAAGTGCAAGACCCGCTTCCGGGAAGATCATCTGCAGGAGAAATGGGCCGAGAAGAACATCGAAGACGGAAGCTGTCCTGAGTGCGGTGGGGAACTCACCGAAGCGAGAATGTTCAATCTGATGTTCACCACCCATATGGGTCCGGTGGCCGATACGGGCAGCCTTATCTATCTGAGACCGGAAACCGCCCAGGGCATCTTCGTTAACTTCAAAAACGTTGTCGACACCTCCAGGGTGAAAATTCCTTTCGGTATCGCTCAGGTGGGTAAAGCATTCCGTAACGAAATCACCACCAAGAACTTCATCTTCCGCACCTGTGAATTCGAGCAGATGGAGATGCAGTATTTCGTCAAGCCCGGAACCGATGAAGAAGCTTTCGAGGAGTGGAAGGCCAAGCGGATTGCATGGTACATCGATAGGATGGGTATCAATCCGGATCGCTTGCGATTCCATGAGCACGGTCCGAAAGAACTGGCTCACTACGCCAAGGTCGCCTTCGATATCGAGTATGAATATCCATTCGGCTGGCAGGAACTCGAAGGTATCCACTCTCGTACCGACTACGACCTGAGGCGGCACGGAGAGTTCAGCGGCAAGGAGATCAACTATCTTGATCCTGCGGACAACACCCGTTTCGTTCCTTACGTCATCGAGACATCATCCGGACTGACCCGGAGCGTACTGGTTGCTCTGATGGACGCTTACCATGAAGAGAAAATCGGCGTAGACAAGAACGGGAAGGACGATATCCGTACCATACTCCATCTTCATCCCGATATCGCCCCGGTGAAAGTCGCCGTACTGCCCCTTGTGAAGAAAGACGGTCTGGCCGAGTTGGCGCAGAAACTCGAGAAGGATCTTCGTGAGGATTTCGCCACATTCTACGACCAGGGCGGGGCTATCGGACGCCGTTACCGCCGGATGGACGAGATCGGCACGCCGTTCTGTGTCACCATCGACTACGACACCAGGGAAGATCGTACCGTTACCCTGCGGTTCCGGGATTCCATGGCACAGATCCGCATCCCGATGGAAGGACTGGCAGACAGGATACAAAAGGAAATCCGTTCGTATAAGCGAATCTGACCTCAGGCGCATGACGAAAAAGCGAATCTTTTCAACTGTTTTCCTGGCCCTCATTTTAGCGGTACATATTGACGCCGATACTCCCGAGCTTCTTTACATGTGGTATACATCGTACGGTGATGCCGAGATGTACATACTGGGATCCATACATGTCCTGACGGAGGATTTCTATCCCCTGCCGGATGTGATTGAGGATCTGTCCTATCGTGCCGATCTACTCGTATTGGAAGCCGATATTCGAGAAGAGACTGCCATGTCCGAAGAAATTGTCCGCCTTACTTTCCTGCACGGTTTCTACCGTGACGGAAGCCGGCTCGAAGATTATTTATCTGACGATATGCATGCAGCTCTGGAAATAAATCTCATAAAAAATAATTTTTCAATGACTCAGGTCGCATTGATGAAGCCCTGGCTCCTGGCTTTCACACTTCAGATTCTGGAAATGGATGCATCCGGCTACAAGGCGGAATACGGCATGGAACTGTTTCTCACCGAAAGGCATGACGGCGGCGAACTGATCGAGCTGGAAGGGGCCGAATATCAGCTGAAGCTGATGTCCGGTCTGACAGAGAATGAACAGATGGAACTCCTGAAGTCGGCGCTGTAAGAATCCGGCAGGATGACAGATTACCTGGATCGGTTCATTAATGCCTGGAAGAGTGGAAATCCGCAACTTCTTGCGGATGAACTCGATTCAGACGGAGACGGTGTGGCTGAGGATATCACCGAGCGTCTTATCATCTCACGGAAAGTTGTCATGGCGGCCCGGGCGGCGGAGCTGCTGCAAAATTATGAAGGTACGATTCTGCTGCTTGTCGGAGCGGCGCATTTCATTGGTGAGTCCGGTATTCCATCCCTGATGTCAAAGCAGGGCTTTAACATCAGTCAGGTGACTACAGGCGGCGAAATGATTCCTTTCATTCCGTCTCCAGGTCCATGAGCTTCTTCACTAGAGCGGAAGCCGCCGCCTCTGATGGCGATCAAGGAAAAGGCTTTGCCTTAAATCCTTTCTTTGAAGTTCGGCGGCTTTTGCAGCACCGTAAGCCCCCTGTGGGGGCGCAAACAACAACCATCTTGCTTTGCAGGTGCTTGTTAATTCTTTATTTTATGCCTATAACGAGTTCGGTATATCGAAGTCGTCATTGGAGTAGGAGGAATACACAGGCCCCGGCAGGCTGTATGCCCGAATACGGTAGCTGTAAGGAATATTGGGAGACAATAGTCCGTCACTGTAGGTTGTAACATTCGGCCCTACGGTACCAATCTCGGTATACGAGCCGCCACTTAATTTCCGCTCAATGCTGAATCCATCCTCACCCGTTGCATTATCCGTCCAGTTCAGCTGAATATCCTGTGGCCCCGGGACCGTTCCATCCGCTACGAGGTTGGTAGCTGCGGCCGGAGCGACATAGACCGTCGCATCCTTGGTGTTAAGGGCCGCATCCATGACTCTGATGGTTTCGGTACCCAGCGCAGTC
>DAOVYP010000059.1 GCA_030635565.1 Spirochaeta sp.
CAAAGGCAGCACCGTGCAGTCACGTCATGTGGGCAAGGACTTCATGAGCGGGTTGAAGACTCTTGTGGGCGGCGAAATAACTGCTTACGCGGAAATGCTCAATTCGGCCAGGGCCCTGGCAACCAAACGCATGGTGACCGAGGCCGAAGGAATGGGTGCCGATGCGGTGGTGAACATCCGCTACGCATCCAGTGCGGTGATGCAGGGCGCGGCGGAAGTGATTGTTTACGGCACAGCGGTGAAAATTCTGTAATGACTGAGATTCCCGAGAAACATCTGAAGCCCGGAGGTGCCGGTAAGTCCGATAACCCGGGAAAATCTGTAACCCGGTCGATCCGGTTCGAGCGAAACTACATCATGAATCCCGCGGGCTCCTGTCTGGCTTCCTTCGGGAATACCAGGGTGCTCTGCACCTGCACTATCGAGGATGGGACACCGCCCTTCGTCAAGTCCGGAGCCTGGCTCACGGCGGAATACGCCATGCTGCCGGGCAGCGTTTCGGTGGGCCGCAAGAGGCGGGACGGGGTGAAAAGGGACGGCCGCTCGATTGAGATTCAGCGTCTGATCGGTCGGTCCCTGAGGGCCGCGGTGGATTTGAAAGCCCTGCCGGAAGTGACCCTGACGGTGGACTGCGATGTCATTCAGGCCGACGGCGGCACCCGGACCGCGGCCATCAGCGGTGGATGGGTGGCACTGGTGGACGCTTTGGGAGTACTGGCCGGGGGCCCCGGGAAAGGCGCTTCTCCCGTTACCGGCAGTTCTCCCAAACCGGGCGGTCCCCCCGGTACAGGCGCCCTCCCGGCGGGCTGGCTTATCGGCCAGGTAGCGGCGGTGAGCGTTGGCCTCGTCGGCGGCAAAGTGGTCTGCGATCTGGATTATCAGGCCGACCGGAATGCCGAAGTCGATATGAACGTGGTTTCCCTGAATGGAAATTACGTCGAGATTCAGGGGACCGGAGAGAAGGGCACTTTCAGCCGTTCTCAGCTGGATAAGCTTCTGGCGGCGGCGGATGAGAGGATTGCGGCTATTGTTGAGGCACAGAAGGCGGCGCTGGGTTGAGTTGGGAGTTTTGGGGGTATTGGACCGCTCTGGAAGGGTTATTTAAACACGCATTGTCTCATAATTAATCTACTTGAAAAGCAACAGGGTGTATGTTGAATGAATAACAATTATCTTCATTTTGAGACCATTTGATATTATAGAATAACAAATTGATTTGAATTATCCTTCATTCAACAGGAGATTTAAGTGCCAACGATTTCTATGTTTTACGGTATCCTGATACTGATGTATTTCTATGATAACAAGAAACACAGTCGGCCACATATTCACGCTGAATATGGAGAATATGTGTCTTCAATAGCAATAGATGATGGTGTTGTTCTCAGTGGAGAATTACCCCGAGGGAAAATGAAATTAGTTCAGGCATGGATTGAAATACACCGTGAAGAATTGTTAGCCAATTGGAAATTGGCTATTGCCGGTGAGCCGGTGTATAAAATTGATCCGTTGAAATAAGGAGGCTTTCACATATATGGATAAGATAATCAAAGCCAAACCGCTTGATAATTTTAAGATTGAAGTGTTGACAAGCAGCGGTGTTTCAGGAATTTTTGATGTGAAGCCGTACATGAAAGGAAGTGCTTTTACAGAACTTGAAGATGAAACATATTTTAGAAAGGTGCTGCCCGCTCATCGTGGTATTAAATGGCCTAATGGACAGGATTTCAGTTCTGATACAATGATATGGGATATAGAAAATCCTACATCAGAAGGGCCGTTTCCATAAAAATGACCGGAATCTGTATATTATTCCTCAGGTAAATACCTCCAACTCGATGACCCGATGCTCCAGCACATCCACCAGTCCCATGTCGGTAATCCCCAGGTCGGGGACCGTCGGCAGGGAGATGAAGCTCAGGCTCATGAAGGGGGCGTCCATCTTACAGCCCAGGCTGCGGGCGACTTCGTTGATCCGGTCGGCTTCGGCAATCACCTTGCCGACGGATTCCGGGGACATCAGGCCGCAGATGGGCAGGGGGAGGGAGCCGATGACTTTACCCCTGTCGGCGGCGACGAAACCGCCCTGCATGTCTGCTACAGCATTGACAGCGACGCTCATGTCCTCATCATTGGTTCCGACGCAGACGATGTTGTGATGGTCGTGGGAGACCGATGAGGCCAGTGCTCCGGAGGTCAGTTTGAATCCCCGGACAAAACCGAAGCCGACTCCTCCGGTTTTTCCATAACGTTCCACGACGGCCAGTTTGAGGATATCGGCCGCGACATCACCACCGATGAAACCGTCGGAAACAGGCAGCTCGGCCTCCTTGCGGAGGTTGATAATCTGATCTTCCACCAGTTCGATGAGGTGCACCCGAGTCACAGCAGTTTTATCGGCGTCGGCTGAGGACGATTCGATGGCGAAGGTTGCCGGGGTAACCGGGTTCCTGAGAACGACGGTGTTTTGAATCCACTCGGGGTATGTTGCCGGTTCTGCGGGATTGATCATCCGGCCGCTCCGGGCGACGAGTTCACCTTCGAAATACACTTCGACGGGATTGATGCGCTGCAGGTCTTCGACCAGGAGAATGTCCGCCAGATGCCCGGGAGTGATGCTGCCCACCTCGTCTTCGACCCGGAAGTGCCGGGCGGCATTGATGGTGGCCATCCGCAGCGCCTGCAGCGGATCCATTCCAAGCTTGATGGCGCGGTTGACGTTGTAGTTGATATGACCCTCCCGGAGGATATCGTTGACGTGTTTGTCGTCGGTGCAGAACATCAGACGATCCGTCGAGAGCCCGTTCTCCAGAACCCCGGCGATAAGCCGGTCGACATTGCGCTCGCTGCTGCCTTCCCGTATCAGGACCGCCAGGCCCAGGCGGATACGTTCCAGCAATTCGTTGAACTCCACACATTCGTGGTCGTCGGAGATACCGGCGGAGGCATAGACGTTCAGTTCCTGTCCCAGGCGTCCGATGGCGTGACCGTTGACGATTTTACGCCGGGAATGTGCTGCGGCGATTTTGTCGAAATACTCTCCGCCATAGATGAAAATTTTGGAAGGGTCGATTTCCCCGAGGCTCAGGCTTTCCTTCCAGTCCAGCAGTTCTTCGACTTCCTTCAGCCCCAGAATCCCGCCGGTGGTTTCAAGACCGGGAGCCGTCGGTACCCGGGAGGACACCTCCAGGTAGGCCCGATAGGGCAGGGAATCGACGGATTTGAGCAGCTCCCTGAGTCCTTCGATACCGGAGACATTGGCGATTTCCATGGCATCCATGCACAGGGTGGTGGTTCCGCAGGGCAGAATGACGTCCCCCAGGGTTTCGGGTGTGAGGAGGGTGGTTTCGAAATGCATATGGGTGTCGATGAAGCCGGGCAGAGCCAGGAGGCCGTCGCAGTCTTCCGTTCGGCGGGCTTCGAGACCGGCTTCGGGGTGGATGCTGACAATCCTGCCGTCGATGATGTGGATGTCCGTGGGGATGATTTCCGAGGTAAACACATTCACCAGGCGGAGGTTTTTGAGTTTCAGGTCGCAGGGGGTTCGGCCCAGTCCCGCGTCTACAACGGCTTTGATGTTATTGGATGATCTCATATGTCCTCCGGCACCTCATTGTATAGGGACATCGGGTTCGCGTTGGTAAAAAGGGGCCTCGACGGACAATAATTAATATATGGAAGCCCTTAACGAACGAATCGCCCGTATCGAAGACGCCCTTCTGTCGGTACTTCCGGACGCTGTCGATTCTTCCTGGCTCGCCAGGGTAGCGGGGCAGGACTGTCCGGAAGCCTCGCCGAGCTGGGCCGACTCATTTCTTGAACCCGGGAGGGAACTGCTTCGCCGGGGGGGCAAGAGGTGGCGCCCTCTTGTGACTGTCCTCACCTGTGAGGCCCTGGGCGGCGGCCGGGCGGCGGATATTCTGGCCTCCCTCACCGAGACTCCCCATAACGGTTCGCTCATCGTCGATGATATTGAAGACGCTTCGCTGATACGCCGGGGAGGTCAGGCTATTCATAAGATGTTCGGAGAAGATCTGGCGATCAATATGGGCAACCTGATGTACTTTCTCCCCACGATTGTCCTTGAACGCACGGATTTTGATGAGGTGACCCTGGCAGCTATTACCCGGGATTGGCTTACGGTGATGCGGCGTCTTCACCTGGGGCAGGGATACGACATTCTCTGGCATCGAGAGGCCGGGCTGTTCCCGGATGAGGAATCCTACCTTCGAATGTGCCGGTTCAAGACCGGCAGTCTGGCGTCTCTGGCCGGGATTCTCGGCGGCCGGGCGGCGGCAGCCAAAGCCGTGGACAAGGGAATCGTCAATGAGTCATTGATCGGTGAACTTGGAGGCGCCTGGGAGAACCTGGGTACCGGTTTCCAGATTCTGGACGACGTGCAGAATCTCTCCTCCGGTATTCCCGGCAAGGACCGGGGGGACGATATCGTCGAAGGCAAGAAGAGCCTGCCGGTGATACTGCACGTCGCGGGTCATCCCGGGGATATTAACCGGTTGATGCAGTTATTTGCCAGGGCCGCAAAGAAGGCTCCTAAAGGAGACTGGACAGCGGTGGAGGATGCCATCGCGCTTCTCACCGGTTCCGGCGCCCTTGATGAAGCCCGGGATAAGGGTAGGACTCTGCTCCGGAACGGCAGAGGGAAAATCGAGGGATTGCTTCCGGATAATGAAGGCCGTCAGCTCTTGCTGGGGTTGGTGGATGGGTTTATTGAGAAGATGGGTTGAGGAATGCCGAATAGAGAATCAGGGATATTTATTTTTCGGAGATAAGAAATGGGAAGAATTGATTGTCAAAGTGGCGGACCCTTTTTATTCCGTCGAAGCGAAATTCTTCTTGATCGATGATATCAAAGAGGCCTGGGCCTGGATTAAGTAGTTTTTGAGTAACCGGTAAACTGAATTTGATTTCGAACCTCATTCACCCCCCTTCGGGGTTTCATACAGATTGATATTGTATCACTTATATGATATAATAATGTCATGGTTCGTACTCTGATTTCCCTGGAAGAAAAAGACAAGCGGTGGCTGGATTCGTATAGCCGCCGCAGGCATCAATCCATCGCCGAAACGGTCAGACAGGCCATTCACGTTTACCGGGAACGAAGTGATATCGATGAAAAATCCGATCTGCTTAACCTTACCGCAGGCCTCTGGCGGGATAGAGGGGTTGAGGGATTGGAATATATTGATGGTTTGAGAAACGAATGGTAGAAGCCCTGCTCGATTCGGTTATTCTCATCGATCATCTGAACGGTATCTCTGCAGCAACTGAATGGCTTGCGAGAGAAGGCTGGGACCGAATGGCAATTTCCGCAATTACCAGAGCCGAAGTCATGGCAGGAGCTGCTCCGGAAGAAATTGTTCATATCGGTAACCTGCTGGATTCTTTTCCCTGTCTTTCCCTGGATGCCGAGACTGCCGACAGGGCTGCTTCCATCAGGCGGAAGAAACGATTGAGACTTCCGGATGCTTTCCAGGCGGCCCTGGCCGAGATGCATCATCTCAAACTCATAACCCGGAATACCCGGGATTTCTCCACGGAGGAATTCGATTATGTGGTGATTCCCTACCGGCTTTAGTCCACTTTATACAGAATCTCGTCTATCCCGGTATCACTGGCGGGAGCATGGTTCCTTCCTGTTCCGATCTGCCGAAAACCGCATTTTTCAAGGACTCCAACTGATCCGGTATTTTCAGCCGCTGCTTTCAGCTTGAATATTACATTTACTCACAAATATTTGTTAATATATGTTTGTAAATGTTGTAAAGTGTTTGAGTCTAATCTACTATAACGCTATGGACCCTCGAAACAGTCACCTTCCGGCCCAGCGTCGTCAACTCATCCTCGATGAACTCAGCTCTCAGGGGATGGTGAGGGTGGATGATCTGGGACGATTGTTCGGTGTTTCAGAAATGACCGTCCGCCGAGACCTGGATAGTCTGGAAGCTGAGGGCCTGCTGGAGCGGACTCACGGCGGAGCCGTCGCGCTTCATACGGTTACCGGTGAGCGGCGTTATCGGGAAAAAGACGAAGAGAATCGGGAGGCCAAGGAAGCTATCGGCCGGATGGCCGCAGACATGGTGTCTGATGGTGAAACTGTTCTGATTAACTCAGGTTCAACCACCAGGCAGGTGATCCGCCGACTTGCCGGTCGTCGAAATTTGCGCATTATCACCAACAATGTAGCCGCCGTGGCGGACCTTCCTGATGATACGGAAGCGGAAATATTGCTTCTGGGCGGGCGGTTTCGAACTGCCGCCGGGTGTGTCGTCGGGGACTGGGCGCTGCGTCTCATGGAGGAGCTGGCACCGAGCCGGGCCATTCTGGGTGCCGACGGTATCAGCCTGAAAGGGGGTGTGAGCTCTCCCATTCCCGAAGAGGCGGCCCTGACCCGATTCATGATAGCGCGAACCCGGGGACCGGTGACCGTTGTTGCCGACTCAGGAAAAATCGGCAAGGTATGCGGTTTCAGAATTGTTCCGCTGACTGAAATCAACGACCTGGTGACCGATGGAGAGGTGGAAGACCACTGGGTGAAGGATTTCGCGGCGAGCGGTGTGAAGGTGATCAACTCCGGGGGACGCCATGGCCCAAGTGCCCTGGGGCAAATCGGATAGACCATTAAGGATAAAGGAGAAATACAAGCGATGAACTACGCGGACAAATACAAAGACTGTGAATGGATCAGGTTCGAGCTGCTTGAGGATTTCATGAAGCAGTGCCTGGTGAAGATCGGGGTTCCCGGGGACGATGCGGACATTGTCACCGATGTGCTGATTGAATCGGACAAGAGGGGTATCGACTCCCACGGCATCGGCCGGCTCAAACCGATTTATCTGGATCGGATTGACGCGGGTATCCTGAACACAAAGACGAAGATTGACGTTGTGAAAGACACCGAGACCACCGCGGTGCTGGACGGGAACAACGGTATGGGTCATGTGGTGTCGAAGGCGGCGATGCAGATGGCTATCGACAAGGCGAAGAAGTACGGCCTGGGCATGGTGACGGTGCGCAACTCCACCCACTACGGGATTGCCGGTTACTACGCCACCATGGCTTCGGACGCGGGGATGATCGGTTTGACGGGAACAAATGCCCGTCCGTCGATTGCTCCAACCCATGGTGTGGAGAACATGCTGGGAACCAATCCATTAACTTTCGGTTTCCCCACGGATGAGGAATTCCCATTCATCCTGGACTGTGCCACCAGCGTCAGTCAGCGGGGCAAAATCGAGATGTACAGCCGGGCCGGGAAAGACCTTCCTCCGGGCTGGGTGATCGACAGGAAGGGCGAGACCCGCACCGATACGAAGCAGGTTCTTGTTGATCTCACTAAAGGTATGGCGGCCCTGGCTCCTCTGGGCGGCCCGGGTGAGATGACCGGAGGCTACAAGGGTTATGGTTATGCCGCGGTGGTGGAGGTGCTTTCGGCGGCTTTACAGGACGGCTCCTACATGAAGGCACTTGGCGGTTTCGACGAGGATGGTAAGAAAATCCCCTATCCCCTGGGTCACTTTTTTCTGGCCATCGACATCGAGCACTTCGTGCCCATGGCGGTGTTCAAGGGTATTGCCGGGGCCATCATGTGCGACTTGAGGAACTCGGAAAAAGCTCCCGGTGCAGAGCGTATCTACACTGCCGGAGAGAAGGAGTTTGAGGCCCGTAATTATCGTATGGAGCATGGCTGCCCGGTTCCCCCCGCCCTGCAGAAGGTGATGACCGATTACCGGGAGCGATGGAAATTGAATTTGGAATACCCCTGGGACTGATGGAATTTGAATGTGACCTCTGGCGCCGTGAGGGTTCTTCCCACGGGACTCGGTGAAGGGCTTTCCCCGGAGTCCCGGGAGAAATTCCCGGTCCCTCGCCAGAGGTCACCAAGGTCAACAAGCGCTAAAAGCGCCGGCAATACATTGGAATTAGGAGCACCTAATCAATAGACTGATAAAACCGATAAACGAAGGAATACAAGAATGGACGACATGAAAGCAAAGGCCCTGGCCTACCACGAGCTGGACGGCAAACCCGGCAAGACCGAAGTAGTACCCACCAAGCCCTGCACCACCGCGGAAGAACTTTCCCTGGCTTACTCCCCCGGCGTGGCCCACCCGGTGCTGGAAATCGCCGACAATCCGGAGGATGCCTACCGCTACACCAACAAGAGCAATCTTGTGGCTGTGATATCCAACGGCACCGCCATCCTGGGATTGGGTGACCGGGGAGCCCTGGCCTCCAAACCCGTGATGGAAGGCAAAGGTGTGCTCTTCAAGAGGTTCGCCGACATCGACGTGTTCGACATCGAGCTAAACACCAAAGATCCGAAAAAAATCATCGATATGGTGAAAACCATGGAGCCCACTTTCGGCGGAGTGAACCTTGAGGACATCGGTGCTCCCGACTGCTTCGAGATTGAGCAGACACTCATCGAACAGTGCGACATCCCCATCTTTCATGACGATCAGCACGGTACCGCGATTATCTGCACTGCCGGGGTTATCAATGCCGCCGAGGTTTCCGGGCGGAAGCTCGAAGATATGAAAGTGGTGTTCAACGGCGCCGGGGCCGCGGGGATCAGCTGCGGCAAGATGTTCATCGAAGCCGGAGTGAAGAAAGAGAACATCATCATGTGCGACAGCAAAGGAGTCATCTCGGTGGATCGGGAAAACCTGAGCGCCGAAAAGGCCCTCTTCGCTACCGACCGTCCCGAGCGCACTCTGGCCGAAGCGGTGAAGGGCGCCGACGCCTTTATCGGCCTCTCGGTGGCCGATGTATTGACCCCTGAGATGCTGCTCTCCATGAACGATCAGCCAGTTGTTTTCGCCATGGCCAATCCGAATCCGGAGATAACCTATCCCCTGGCGGTGGAGACCAGAAGCGATGTCATTATGGGAACCGGCCGCTCGGACTATCCGAACCAGGTGAACAACGTCCTGGGTTTCCCCTTCATCTTCCGGGGGGCCATGGATATCCGGGCCACCAGGATTTCAGAAGGCATGAAGATGGCCGCCGGATAGCTGGTCTCGGGATCAGGGTTGGCCATGGCGAAGGCGATGGGTTTCTCCGCCATGCTCGCGACCATGTCCTGGGTGAGGATGTCCTTGACGGACACGCCGCAGAAGGCATCGGCGCCGCGCATGGCGTCGGCC
>DAOVYP010000222.1 GCA_030635565.1 Spirochaeta sp.
GGCACTTCAGAGGCGAATGGTACGGAATTCTGCCTGGAGATGACGCACAGGGTGATACAGGAACCCACCTTGTACACATTGGGAATAAGGGCGAAACCGTTGATATCCTTCAGGAAATCTTTCCTTTTACCGGAATCGCCGATGTTTTTCCCCGGGAAGAGTTTGTCTATATTGTTTTTGACTCACATGAGAAGGCCTGAGGTAAAGGAAGCCGATATTTTGCGAAATTAAAGTACGATGATGATCGGGAAAGATACTTTCTTATGGATGGATTTCCTGCATTGATTGGAACCGGTTATAACGATCAGTATGCGGAAGGAAGCACAATTGCCGTCGACAGCAATGAAACGGTGTGGATTTGCTATGATTTGTCCCCCGGAGGGGCTGACGGCTATAAATCTGACGGTTCAATCGAAGTTATTCATTCCATATCTGATGATCATTCCAGCTTTTCCGAACCTCTGACTCTTCTTGAAAGCATCAAAAGTGATGATATCGCCAAGATCGTCGCGTGGGACGAAAAGATCGGTGTTTTCATTTCAGATCAGGCAAGATGGGAGTTCCGTTTTATCTGGAGAAAGGATGCAGATGCCGCTGATGAGTGGCCGAATACGGAATGGGCGGAGCATTCGGAAGGAAATACAGACAATCATATCAACTATGCCTGCAATCCTGCCACCGGAAAGCTCTATTAAGCCTGACGATAATTTTGACATCCGGGAAACTGTAAACTAAAATTAATAAATTCGGGGTGTTGAATATGAAACATATGATTCTCCCGCTTATCCTTTTCTCTCTTTTCTCTATCATTCTTTGTTCATGTCTGAACGTCAGCGTTGAGACTCCCAGGGGCTTCGCCGAGCTTGATATTGAAGACCAATATGCAGCAATGAGCCCTGAAGGTATGATTTTTCGAGTTCGAGTCGTGAAGAACGACCCTGTACAAACCCTCGATTTCTGGTCGGAGGCTCTGGGAAATCATCTCGCGCAGGAAGGCTACGTTGTTCTAAGCTCCGACAGTGATTTCACTTCCGGGGAAATTAAGGGCCGCTATTCAGAATGGTCCGTTCCTTACGGCAGTGAAACGTACAAGTACATGACCGCGATTCTCGTTACAGAAGGGGCAATCGCCATCGCCGATGCGTCCGGTCTTCATGATGTTTACGACAGTCACAGAAGCGAAGTTGTCGACAGTCTAGAGATGATAGATTTTGAAGGCGTCGAACCCTCAGACGTCACCATTGTGAGCGCCGCTCCGCCCTCTTATGAACCCGCGGCCCAACGGAAAACCGCCCCGATGAGCGGCTGTTTTCTCAGTGATACCCCTATCGTAACCACCGGAGGTACGACGCCGATTGAGTATCTCTGGCCTGGAACAGAAATCAGGGCTTTCGATCCCCGCACGGGATTATGGTCTGAACAGCAGGTAATGCGAACCATTGAATTGGCCTATCACGGAGAAGTTGTCACCATTGACACAGGCGGGAGGAACATCGAAGTCACCGGACGTCATTCGTTTCTGGTTGAAAGCGGAAGGGGACTTAAAAGGCGCCGATTGCCGGAGGAACTACCCGCTTTCGAATCATTGTCTCCCATCAATGGTCGATGGGTCGAGGCGCGCTACCTGCGCCGGGGTGACGTACTCAGATCCTTTGATGGATCCGAGGTCAATATACAATCAGTCCACATTGAAGAACGTAATGAAACCGTTTATCACCTGGTAGTCAACGGACCGCATACATACAGCGTCGGAAATGCCGGAACCATCGTACACAATGGCGGATCGGCTGATTCCGAGAAGGCACCCCTGGAATCCGAGTACGTCTCCCGGGAAAAAGAGCTTATCGGCGGCGGCGCTGTTGCGGCATCGTTGCCCACAGATGCCAGGAATGAGCGTATACGGGTGTATTCCGGTGCATGCACCCTCGGCATAGACAGGATCGAGCAGTCCAAGAGAATAATCTCAGAGAAGACCGAGGAAGCCGGCGGTTACGTGGAGCAATCGACGGACACGAGGATCGTTATCCGGGTGCCTGCAGAATCCTTCCGCGGCGTCTTCGATGCAATACTCAAAATGGGAGATGTTCTTTATAAAGCGATCGAAACCTATGACGTCACGGATCAGTTCACAGATCCGGCAGGGCGCCTGGCCATTGCGATTCGGGCGAGGGACCGTCTCTATATCCTGTTGAACAAGGTGGAGGACCCGAAAGATCGTCTGGGTATTCTCAAGCAGATTCGAGATTACACCGAAACGATCGAGAAACTCGAATTGTCCCTGCAGGTACTGGAACAGCGCATCGCCATGTCCCGTATCACCATTGAACTCCGTTCAAAACTTGAGGAATTCCAGGATACGGACAGACCGATCCCCTTCGATTGGATCGAGAATCTTCATCCTCTTTACGCATCGACAAAGGCCCTGGGGGGGAAAGTCGAGATATCCCTCCCCGATGACGTAGCGGTATTTGAACTCAGCGGGTCATTCAGAGCAGAAGCCGCCGACGGAACAAGGGTTCGCTTAGGCACTGTTGAGAACGATCCCCGGGGCGACTCGCTGTTCTGGCAGCGTGCCCTTATCTACCACTTGGAGTCCAGGTACAAAGAGACAGAAGGGATCGATCTTGACACTATATCTCTGGCTCTGTTCACCAGCAAGGACCGGGAAGCCTATTACTATCTCGTCGGAGTAATGCCTATTCCCGAGAAGGGGAACCTCGTCATCATGGAAGTGTACTTTCCCCATAAAGATGCATTTGAACGGCATTATGAGGATCTCCTGAAGGCTTTCCGGGAGGTGACGGTTCCATGAAATCCCGAATTATACTTTCGATCATGATACTGTCCCTCCTCGCTCAACTTCCCGCCTTCGCCGAAACGAGCAACAGGCGGCAGACGATGGATGCCGTCATACTGTTGGAAGACCGCTTCGATACGGCCGATAAACTCGAGGAATGGGTGGATGACAACGGCGGCTATCTCCTATCCCGGGTTGAGGATGAACTGATCCTGCGGGTTCCCAGTGAAAAGCTCGAAGCCTTCGTCGACATCCTTGAATCAATTGCCGATGACGTTATACAGATCCGGCAGATGACTGAAGACATTGGCCAGGATATCCTCGAAGCCGAAGCAGGAATCAAGAGCAAAACTGAGCTTTTCGACAGAGCTCTGGTTCTGATCGATCAGACTGACCTTTCGACGACATTGGAGATCGAACGGGAGGTTCTGTCCATTCTGCGGGATATCGAGAATCTGCAGGGCCGTTACAGGAAATTACTCGGTGAGGTGGAATTGGCCCGTGTTACAGTTGCGTTCACCCTGGAAGAGGAATCGCTGCCGCAGAATCTGCCTTCAACCTTCAAATGGATCAATGCCGTGGACTTCTATATTCTCATGAGGGATTTTCAGCGGAACTGATACCATATATCGTATTTACAGGCGCAGCAAAATAAAAACCTACAGCGGCATGCACCCGTGTTTCTTGATGGGTTCCAATTCCTGTTTCTCCGCCAGGATTTCCAGAGCCTTGATGAGCTTCGGCCGGGTATCTTCGGGTTTGATGACGTGGTCCACATAGCCGCGCTCAGCGGCCCGATAGGGATTGGAGAAGAGACTTTCGTACTCCTTCTCTTTCTCACGGATAAAGGCCTCTGGGTCGCTGGTCTTTCCGGCATCCTTGCGGAAGATGATTTCAGCCGCGCCATGGGCGCCCATCACCGCGATCTCCGCCGAGGGCCAGGCATACACCACATCGCCCCGTAAGTGACGGCTGTTCATGATGATGTACGCACCGCCGTAGGCCTTGCGCATGATAACGGTCACCTTGGGAACCGTCGCCTCGGCGAAGGCAAAAAGCAGCTTGGCGCCGTGACGGATGATACCGTTATGTTCCTGCTCACTGCCGGGCATGAAACCGGGCACATCCACAAAGGTAATCAATGGAATTCCAAAGGCGTCACAGAACCGCACAAAACGCGCGGCTTTCACCGAAGCATCAATGTCCAGCACCCCGGCCTTTACTTTAGGCTGGTTGGCCACCACCCCCACCGGATGACCGTTCATCCGGCAGAACCCGATGACAATATTCGGGGCATAGCCCTCGGAAATCTCAAAGAAAACATGTGAGTCCACCACCTCGGCAATCACCTCCCTCACATCGTAGGGCTTGTGGTTGTCGTCCGGCACAATGGAGGCAATCTTTTTGGAGATGCGCCCTGCCTTGTCCGCCGGAGGGCTGTAGGGAGCCGGTTTCCTGTTGTTCGGCGGCAGGTAGGAGAGGATGCGGCGGATGGTGATAAGGGCCTCACGATCGTCCTTTGAGATGAAGTGGGCCACGCCGCTCTTCTGCCCATGAACCTCGGCGCCCCCCAGTTCGGCAGCACTGATATCCTCGTAAATCACCTGCTTCACCACTTTCGGGCCGGTGACAAACATGTAGCTGTGAGAGGCGCTCATCACTACAAAGTCCTGGATGGCAGGTGAGTACACCGCACCACCGGCACAGGGTCCCAGGATGGCCGTTATCTGGGGTATCATCCCCGAAGCGGTGACGTTGCGCTGGAATATGTCCCCGTAGCCCGCCAGGGAGTCGATGCCGTCCTGAACCCTCGCTCCCCCCGAATCGTTCAGGGCGATAACGGGCACCCGGGCCTTCATGGCCATGTCCATCACTTTGCAGATTTTCTCCGCATGGGTACGGGAGAGGGAACCTCCGTTGACAGTGAAGTCCTGAGCATAGAGATACACCGGGCGGCCGTCAATGTTGGCACTGCCGGTAACCACCCCGTCTCCGAGATAGTGCTGTTTCTCCAGGTCAAA
>DAOVYP010000355.1 GCA_030635565.1 Spirochaeta sp.
ACATTACTCATTTCCAGAGTACCGGAAATGATCTTTCCCTTACCCGCCACACCGGATGGCCCGATAAGGGCTTCGCCGGAGTTGATGGTTTGTGTAAATGCCGTCTCACCTATCTTTTCAAGTCCGCCGGGGTTGGTGAATGTCGCCATGGCAATCTGACCCAGATCCCGTTCGGTTCCGTTGGAATATACACCTGTGATGACGCCTTTCTGGTCAATCTTGTAAGTTTCGAGATATCCCATGGAATAGCCGTCCTGCCGGAAAGCCTTGGTGCTGGAAGTCTCTGCGAACTGGGTTGTGGAATTGGTATAACTGCCCACTTCACCTATGTCGATGAGGAAATTCTGAGTGAGCACTGCTCCTGTGGCGTCATTCTCGATGTCGAAAGTCACAGGAATCTGAATTTTTCCGGCTTCGGCCAGGTTTCCCTGAGCATCTAAAACGGTAGCTATGGCGCCGAGATTGTCGAAGGTTATTGTGAAGGTGCCTTCACCATCGACGTTGCCCGCTGCGGTGGCCGGATCGAATCCCAGTGTGACATTGGGAGGGATATCAGCATCATCGGGCCGGTCGGGATCCACTTGAACCACGACGTCCCAGGAATTGTTCACTGCGGGAGTCCGAATGAAATTCATCCTCAGGACATGGGTATTACCGAAGGAATCATACACTTTTTTGTCAAGACTCCAGGTCCCTTCGCTGATTGTGGCCGGACCGGCACCAGGGGGGATTACCGCTGTCCGTTTATCAAGGTTACAGGCCAGTTCCACCAATGAGGTCTGCCTGGCAGGGTCTTTGGATCCGACGGGAATGATGAGATCGGTCACATCAGCGGCTGTTTTAATGGCACCGAGGGTGCCGTCAACGAGATCTTCGGGAACCCAGCCCTGAAGTCTGAGTCCGTTGGCGGGATTAACCAGAAACCCTTGAGCATCCAGACCGAAGGCACCGGCCCGGGTGAAAATTTCCTTATCACCTGCACGCATGACATAGAAACCATTCCCTTGAACCGCCAGATCCGAAATGACTCCGGTAGTCTGAAGCGAACCTTGAGTGTGGATGGTATCAATTGTCGCCACAGTCATACCCAGGCCAATCTGCTTGGGATTCACACCACCCACCTCATCGGTCGGCCTGGCCGCTCCGCTCATACTCTGAGAGATGAGATCCTGGAAGTTCACCCGGCCTTTCTTGAAGCCGATGGTGTTGATGTTGGAAATGTTGTTACCGATGACGTCCATGCGAATCTGATGATTCTGCAGCCCGGATACACCGGAATAAAGTGATCGCATCATAATCTTGTCTCTCCTCTATTCTGTAACTTTCGAAATATCTTCTAAATCGTAATAAGCACCGTTAACCAGCAGCTGCGGGAAAGCCCCACCGGTTACGGCCTCTACAGATCCTTGAATAAATGAATCACCCTGAACGATTTCCACATTCCGCCCGATCAGGTTCATGGCCTGGGTACCTTTCAGCATTGCCGCCAACTCGGTGAACTGGGAACTCATGTTGGTCATCTGCTCCAGTGAGGAAAACTGTGCCATCTGTGCGATGAACTCACGGTCTTCCATCGGTTTGGTAGGGTCCTGGTGCTGCAGCTGTGTAATCAGGATCTTAAGGAAATCATCCTTGCCCAGATTCTGTTGAGGGGACCTTGTCCCGTTCAGGCTCGCGTTGAAGGCATCAACCTGCATATCCAGGCTGGCCCTGTCGGCGGCGCTCAATGTCGATGCAATATCCATTAAAAAAGCTCCTATACAACCAAATTCACCCGAGCGTCGGTCGCTTCATTAAAGACCGTCGTCGGAATCATATTCTCGAATTCCCTCACAGCTTCGTTCATTTTGTCCTGCTGTTTTCGGGACTGATTATCGCTCTGACCGAAATCCCGAGGGGCTTCGTCCCAGGCAAGTTCCAGATCCGCAGCATCGAATCCGCTTTCAACCAGCTTGGTCTGAAGACCGTCCAGAGCACTGCGGAACGCTTCCCGAGCCGCTGCAGACTCAACATAAATCCGACCGGTAAGATGGTTATCCACCATCTGAATCTTCACTCTTACCCGGCCCAGATTATCCGGTCGAAGTGTGATTTGCACCTCTCCGGCATCTGACCGGTTCAGGATTACCTTCACCTGCCTGACGATATCGTTCCCGGCCTGTGCATCAAGTTTCCGGGCCAGTTCAGCGGCTGCCGAACGCTCGGAACCCTTCACGCCGGCTCGAGCTGAAAGTTCTATTTCGGTCTCGACCGATGCGAAGCGGTTTTCAACCCTGACTGATTCGATGACTTCGCTGCGATTTCCGGCGGATTCAGAACGCTGTTGTTTTCTTCCGGCAGCTCCACGGATTTCCGATTTCGCCGCAACATCCTGAATCCGGTTGCGATGATCGATGACTTCGACCCGGGGGGCGGAACTCGTCTGATTTCCGGTTTTGTCTGGTCTGGCGATTTTCTCGGATTTAGCTCGACGAATCCGGGTCCGTTTTCCTGATGAAGATATGGAAGCCATATTTTCTGTCGGGACGCTTTGTGCAGCCTGACTCTCCGACAAGGTTGAATGATCCACAAGATTCGAAAGCAATGCTTCACTTACATTGGTTTCAGCCCCGGTTGTCCTTTCCCCGGGGATTCTCACAGCTTCAGAATCTTCAGATTTCAGAGCTTTGAATTTTTTGCTGAGTATTTGCAATTTTCCGGTTTCAGCAATGTTTTTCCGGAAATTGCGCCCGCTCTTCAATTTATCAAGTTTCAGATTCTTTACGGGCTTTTCAACTGGTGATTCACCGCGGCCCGCCTTTTTCATCACGTCTGCGAAAGTTTTTCCATCCCGGCTTTCGGCTCTCTTCACCCCGCCGCGACGAACCGACTTTTCCCCTGCCGTTTGATTCAGACCAGGGGTACTCTTCGATTCAACTGTCGCAACTGCTGTGGAAACTTGCGCCATTTGCCATTCCTTTAAGCTCACCCGTCCAGATTCGGTCCCGGTTTCTCCACCATCAGCCGCTGGATTTCCGCTGCCCGTTCTCTATCGGGCATGATGGATAACCAGTAGGCTACCAGTGATACATCCCCGGCTTCCCGGGAAAGACGCTCGCTGGTCCGAAGTAAATCGACGAGATCTTTCACGTCGTATTCATCCATGATTGCCACGGCATCCGCCGGCGGCATTCCCATCATGTACCGGGCCGTCTGTTCAAGGTTCGCTACTTTATTGTCGTATTGACGGATGGCCTCTATTAGAGAAATCTGCCTTTCTTCGAGAGAACTCTCTCTTTCGGACACTTCGCTTTCCATCTGACGGACTTCCGCTTCCCTCAAATCCAGCTCTTCGGAGGCGATTTCAAGCGTTCTTCGGTCAATGGATATGGCCTGACGTTCTTTTGAGAGACGATCAGCGTCAAGAAGCA
>DAOVYP010000337.1 GCA_030635565.1 Spirochaeta sp.
AAGCTCTCAGGGAAGTCGGCATCGAATTCGCGTATTTCCTGGATTTGGCCAACCCTATAGCCCGTTTCAAGATAAATTACAGAAACCATCGGAAAATTGCCGTCATTGACGGCCGGGTGGCGTATACCGGTGGTATGAATGTGGCTGAAAACTATATCAGCGGCGGCAGACGTTTCACCGGCTGGAGGGATACTCATCTCCGTATTGAAGGTCCCGCCGTATCTATGCTGCAGGCAGTATTTCTGGTGGACTGGCATAACAGCGGCAGGGAACTGCTGCTTCAGGATTCCATGTTTCCCACCCTGACACCCGATCAGGGCACCGGCGGGATTCCGATTCAGATAGCCATCAGCGGCCCCGATTCACAATGGGAGGGCATCAGACTACATTATCTGGAACTGCTGAACGGGGCCAGGGAGGAAGTGTTGATCCAGACCCCGTATTTCATACCCGGAGAAGCGGTGGAACAAGCCATGATCGCCGCAGCATTACGTGGCGTACGGGTAATCCTCATGACTGTCGGTCGGCCGGACAAGAGGATACCGTTCTGGGCGGCGCAAACATATTATCCACCCTTGCTGGAAGCGGGCGTTGAGATATACCGATATCAGTCCGGATTTCTTCATTCCAAGGTTTTCATACAGGACAGATTTATCGCTTCTGTGGGGACATGCAATGTCGATTTACGCAGTTTCTACCTGGATTACGAAGTGAATGCCGTCCTGTATTCTCCCGAACAGGCGGCATCCCACGCCGATCAGTTTTTCATTGATATGAAGAACTGCCTCCCGGTCACAATCAGTGATATCGAAGATCTCTCACAGTTTGCACGATTACGTAATGCCGCATTCCGCCTGCTTTCCCCTCTGATGTAATTCCCAGTGGCTCAGCAACCGGATTGCAGGCCGGGGGCCCCCGGAGTTTCTCTGGCTAAGGAAAAAGCCAGGATATACCGGCGAAAAGGCTTCATCTTGTACTTTTCCATCAGATTCAGAACTCCGGGAATACTACCTCCAACACCACGCTGTTCACCATCGATATGAACATGGATGTCTTTGCTGCGTTTAATCTCATGGGGATGATCGGCCATGGATACGTCTTCCCTTGATGCGAATCGAGCTGAAAAATCAAGGGTTTTTCCAACTGGCGCCGAAATCGTGAGCGCCGTACCGCCATCGGAGAACGAAACCTGGCGGACACCTGTCCGATTGCCGCTTTCCTGAGGCTTCAGGTATTCAAAAGACAATTCATCGGCATCAGCTTCGTGAAGAGCGACGGTCGCCCCGGCTTTCCGGTCGACATAGCACTCCTGAGGCCCAAGGCCGAACCAGGAAATCTTTCTATACCTTGAATGAAGGGCCATTCGGGTACCGAATCTAACCATTTCCCGCCAGGGGCGACCCCTCAGGACAAGTCTCATTCGGCCGTCGTTACCAAAAAGAAACTCCTGACGGAACTGTCCGAGGAATCCAGCAACTTTCAATCTGAGTTTCACCTGCAGCCCTTCGGGCTTCAATTTTACCTTCCAACGCCTCAGTTTACGGTTTCGACCGGCTTTATCCAAGGATTTTCCGTAAACCCGGCCCGCCATCCGGATTATGAAAACCCGTAAACGGTCGCCAACGGCTCCGGGAGGAAGAATCTCATCAAGAAATGCGGCGATACCAAGCTGCTCGTTGTCCGTCGGTGCCCGGAAAAAATCCGGCTGCAAGGGTTCAGCAAGCACATTTCCCTTCCCGAAATCAACGGCTTCCAGATCTCCGTTGGAAAGACTGATCCTGGCACCCATGCCTCTCCCGGCGATGAAGAGACGTCCGGAGTTTTCTTCAAATTGCCATTCAACCTGCCGTTTTATGGATTCTTCCTCATCTGTCTGATCCACGCCGGTTTGATCGTTGACAGTTTCGGCTCCGGGGACAGCCTTGAGATAATCGAATATGGCATCAGCCGGTATATCCGTACCGGGAATCGATGGCAAGGGAAGCTGCACTCGTGCAAGCTCGAAACCGGCAGGTGCCCAATCATTCTCCTCCTTGAGACGAACCGAGAAGGTTACGAAACCCTCTCCTTCCCGGGGAAATGCGGCAAGATCCCGAAACAGACTGACCGTTTTCTCCCCCCCCGGTTGTACGTCAGGTTTACGTATCGTGCCTTCTGCAACGCTGAAACCGTTTCGCTCAAGAACCCAGACCACCTCATACGAACTCAGATCCTTGTGAGCATGTCGGTTAATGAGAGTAACCCGGCCCCGTTTCAGATCCACGGTCCTGACGGCAACCGGGGAATATAATGCCTTTACTTCAGCAATTTCCGGCTGAGGTTTCCGATCCGCCGTGAAAATCCCGTTGGCACAGAAAATCCCGTCATGGGGTTTCTCGCCGAACTCACCGCCGTATGCAAGATACTCTTTTCCCTCTTCGGTTTTCCGGTACAGGGCCTGATCGGCAAAATCCCAGATAAACGCACCGGCAATATTGGGATAATGGTCTATTTGCTCCATATAGTCTGAGAAATTGCCCAGGCTGTTTCCCATGGCATGTGCGAATTCACAAAGTAAAAATGGTTTATTTCGATATTTCCGGGGTGTTACCAACCAACCGAAGGGATGACCCTGTTCTCCTACTGCCACTCTCACCGTTTTATGACGGCCGACACTTTTCACAGTATTCACCCCGGCATACATCAGGCTGAAGAGATCCGATGTATCTAGCTTGTGATCCCCCTCATAATGTATGGGCCTTGTGGAATCCAGGGCCAGGGCGGCGGATTTCATCTTTTTGAGATTCCGACCGTGTCCGGCTTCGTTCCCTAATGACCAGATGATGATGCTGGGATGATTTCGGTGTGTCAGCACCATTCGCTCCATCCGTTCAACGCAATTTACCGTCCATTCGGAAAGTGACGCAGGCAGATGCTGTCTCAGACCGTGACTTTCGACATTGGCTTCGTCAATAACGTATAGTCCCAGTCTGTCGGCGATTTCATAGAGGGCGGACGGATTGGGATAGTGACTGCAGCGGACGGCATTGATGTTATGCCGTTTCATCAGTATGAGGTCGGATTCGATGATCTCATGCGGCACGGCCTGTCCGTACCGGGGATGGATGTCATGCCTGTTGACCCCGTAGAGTTTCACCGGCTGTCCATTCACCTTCAGTACAGTAGCCTCGGAACCGGGATCGATATCCACCTGACGGAATCCCCAGGCCATACTTCTGATATCAAGAACAGAACCATCTGCATCGGTCAACTCTGTCACCAGATTGTAAAGATGAGGATTGTCGGCGCTCCATTTCTCCGGATTCGCCACGGGTACGGAGGTTTCGACGATCGTTTTTTCTCCGGGAATCATTTTTACATCGATATGAGATGAGGAAGCGAAAACATCTTCCCCGCCTGTTTTATAAAGATACCAACGGACAGTCCGGTGTCCGACACTTTCCCCGGAGGGAACATCAAGGGTCACCGTAACATCCAGCTGGGCATCCCTGAATGCCCGGTCAAAACTGCACCGGACATATACATCGAACATCCCCCCAGCGTGAGTGGCGATGAGTTTCACCGATCGTAAGATTCCTC
>DAOVYP010000108.1 GCA_030635565.1 Spirochaeta sp.
CGGTTCGGGTGAGTCCGATGCCTTCGGCACCGAATTCCACGGCCTTGCGAGCATCTTCCGGAAGATCGGCATTGGTTCGTACCATGAATCCGTCGGCGATACCATCTCTTTTAGCCCCATGACGTATGACATCGGCCCATTCCAGAAGAACGTTCAGTTCACCGGCGAGTTCCGCCTGCTCAAGTTCAACAACCCCGGCGTACACTTCACCGTCGGAACCGTCAAGACTGACGAAATCGCCTTCCTTGAAAACCTTTCCGGCTACAGTGAAAGATTTGGCCTTCTCATCGATGATGACTTCCTTGCAGCCGGCGACACAGGGCGTTCCCATACCCCGGGCGACAACCGCCGCGTGACTGGTCATACCGCCGGTGGATGTGAGTATACCTTCGGCGACATGCATGCCTCCGATGTCCTCGGGACTGGTTTCCTTCCTCACCAGGATGACTTTCTCACCACGGGCAACCCAGGCTTCGGCCTCATCGGCTGTGAATACGGCCTTACCCACCGCGGCACCGGGAGAAGCCTCCAGACCCCTGGCGATGACGTTCAGGGATTTTTTCACAGACGGGGAAATCATGGGATGGAGCAGCTGGTCCAGCTGTTCGGAAGTAATCCGATTGATGGCGGTTTCCTTGCTGATGAGTCCTTCGTTAACCATATCGACAGCCACTTTCACCGCGGCCTTGCCGGTCCGTTTGCCGTTCCGGGTCTGGAGAAGGAAGAGCCGACCGTCCTGAATGGTGAACTCCATGTCCTGCATGTCGGCGTAATGCTTTTCGAGGCGATCTTTCAGATCGACAAGCTGCCTGTACACCACGGCGTTGGTATCCTCCAGGGAAGACAGGGGTTTGGGTGTCCGGATACCGGCAACCACGTCTTCTCCCTGAGCGTTCATCAGGTACTCACCGTAGAAGTAGTTTTCACCTGTAGAGGGGTCGCGACTGAAACAGACGCCGGTACCGGAGGTTTCGGACCAGTTTCCGAAAACCATGGACTGAACAGTAACGGCGGTGCCCAGGAGGTCACCGATCTTGTTGATATTTCGATATTTAATAGCGCGGTCGTTGTTCCATGAGCCGAAAACCGCATTGACGGCTCCCCAGAGCTGTTCTGTGGGATCCTGAGGGAAACGCTCCCCGACGCTCTTCTCATAAACTGCCATATAACCGTCAACAACTTTCTTCAGGTCATCGGCGTCCAGTTCGACATCATTTTCGACGCCCTTGGCCTTCTTCACTTCATTCAATGCATTCTCGAAATCGTGGTGAGGAACACCCATGACGACATCGCCGTACATCTGGATGAATCGACGATAAGCATCCCATGCGAAGCGAGGGTTGCCGGTACTTTTCGTGATACCTGCAACGGCCCCGGCATTCATACCGAGGTTGAGGACGGTATCCATCATACCGGGCATGGAAACGGCGGCACCGGAACGAACCGATACCAGGAGGGGGTCGTTGACATCACCGAGGGTTTTACCCATTTCTTTTTCTAGCTGAGCGATGTTCTTCATTACCTGAGCTTTCACGTCTTCCGAATGAGACCGGTTATTCCGGTAATACAGGTCGCATGTTTCGGTGGAAATGGTGAAACCGGGAGGAACGGGGATACCGAGGTTGGTCATTTCCGCCAGATTGGCGCCCTTTCCACCCAGAAGATCCTTCATCTGGGCTCGGCCTTCAGCTTTGCCGCCGCCGAAATAATAGACGTATTGATTACTCATTTATTTTTTCTCTCTTTTCTGTCAGTTAGTCTTGGCTAAAACTAAAATATGCATGAAACGATGTCAATGAAACCTCAAGTTCCGCAGACCCTAAAAAAACCCGGCAAATCCAATGGATACGCCGGGTTTTAATATATCAGTCATCAAGCCGCAAGATAATCATGGAGATACTGACTCCGTGAGGGATGGCGCAGCCTGTCGAGAGCTTTTTTCTCGATCTGCCGGATCCGTTCCTTGGTCAGGTTGTATCGATCGCCGATTTCCTTGAGGGAATGGGGTTTTCTGTTGCCCAGGCCGAACCGGTGACGGAGTATATCCGCTTCTTTTTCAGTGAGAGTACCGAGAATCGACTCGATATCATCGGAAAGGGAACTCATCAAAGCCTGCTCATCAGGTCCCTGGTGGGCGCTGTCCTCAACAAAATCTCCCAGAGTTGAAGAATCTCTCTCGTCAAAGACCGGTGATTCCAATGAAATCATATCCCGGCTGATGGCCTGGAGATCGGTGACATCTTTTTCCTTGATGCCGGTAACCCTGGAAATCTCGGCGTCGGTGGGGTCTTCACCCATCTCGGTAAGCATGGCTTTTCGGGTTTTTTCAATCTGAACCAGCTCATTAGCCCTGTTCAGTGGCAGCCGGATCAACCGGGATTTCTCGTAAATAGCTTTCAGAATGGCCTGACGTATCCACCATACGGCATAAGATATGAAATGATAGCCCTTATCAGGATCGAAACGGTCGATGGCATTCATCAAACCGATATTTCCTTCGCTGATGATATCGTCCAGGGGCAGGCCCTGATTCTGGTATTTCTTGGCCACATTCACAACAAAACGGAGATTGGCTTCAACAAGCTTCGCTTGAGCCACTTTATCTCCGGCAACGGCTTTTCGGGATATTTCATCTTCCTGCTCACGGGTCAGCAAGGGGATTTTATTGATCTCTTTCAGATAGATGGAAAGGGTGGATTCATCGTCGAACTTCATGAAATGCCTCCTGCCACCGTTAAAGCAATAGCCATGCCAAGCTTGTCGCAAGAGGTCATATTTCTTTATATTATCAATAATTAGATATTATTTTGGAAGCAAATCGATGAGTGGATAAACCGATCAGATGGATTTATTGACAAGAATCACAACAAGATCGTGTCAAAGTGACCCAATACGCTGATTCAGGAATTAATTCGTGGCGATATGACCCAATCAGCCATTTCACATGCCCGGAATGGGACGAGAAGGAACCGCAATGATCTGCTCACCCAGGCGACGGCCGCTGACAAAATCAACAGGAATGCACCGTAAACCGGCTTCAGCGACAAAAGACGGAAAAACGATGATTGTGGTGACATAAATCGCTTCCCGCCCCCCACGGCTCAGGCCGTTCAAAGCATCGGATGAGCGCAGTTCCACCCACGCATCCTTAATCATACCGAATACGGCATCATGTTCCGGTAAACCTGAAAAACTTCGGGAAGGCCGTGATCCTAAATATCTGGACAACTGGATAGAGAAAAACCGCCGTGTCTCATCGGCGAAATCAATATTTTTTTCGGCAGACATTCCCATTACTCGACAAGATACCCATTGATTTCACATAAGGCAAATATCGATGTAAGCATGTTTTCACTTGACCCCCACTCTCCCCTTTCCGTATATTCTTTTCGGGTGATTGAGTAACCGGTTCACAACGGTCACCGATCGCTACAATATATTGTTTTCGAGAGGGTTCAAGATGACCATCAAACCTCTGCAGGACCGAGTCCTGATCAAGGTTGAGGAAGCTGAAACACAAACGGCTTCCGGCCTTTACATCCCCGACACCGCCCAGGAAAAAACTCAGACCGGCACTGTCATCGCAATCGGCGATGATGATGAGATGATTACCGTCAAGGTTAAAGACAAAGTGATGTACGACAAGTATGCCGGCACCGCTGTCACCATCGACGATCAGGATCACCTTATTGTCAAGTGCTCGGATATTCTCGCCGTCGTCAGTTAAAAACGCCGGCAGCGGATATCCGTTAAAGAGCCCTCCCTCCGGGGATAGGGCTCTTTTTTAGTGCACCACTATCCAACGCAAGTTCCCGCAATTCATGAGGCCGAGGATGAATTGCTTGATATGATTTACGCCGGTGCTGTCATCATATGCCGCAATTCATTCGGCCTCTGATGAATTACACCTGGTTCTCATAGGTTTTATCCCTTCAGTGCTTTTACGTACTGCAGGCGCTGAAAGAATGCGTTGCGTTTATCATCTTCAAGACTCAGCAGACTGCGAAAATCGGACAATTCCGAGTACTCATGCTTTTCCATCCAGGCAGACAGATCTTCAAGCACCCCGGGGATGACTTCCATACCGTCCCGATAGAGAACACTGCAGAACTGGGCGGCATTACCACCGGCCAATATCACTTTTATGAGGTCGGAGGCATTGTAAACACCGGTTGATGCGGAGATATCGAGTTCCGTGAGGTCTGAGATGATACCGATCCACCGAAGGACAGGACCGAACTCCTCATGGGCCGACAATGAGTTCCCGGATTTGAATTGGATGTTCTCAATATTGATATCAACCTTGTAATATCGGTTGAACAGGGTGAGGCTGTCGGCTCCGGCCTTTCGGATCCGGTCAACCAGATGAGGAAGGGCCGAATAATTCTGACCGATCTTGACGGCAAGGGGCAGTTTGACGGTTTTCCTGGCCAGTTTCACCATGCTCACCAGGGTATTTTCAATATCCGCCGCACTGATTTTCTGCTCCAGAGCTATGGGCGAGAGGTTCAACTCAATGGCATCGGCCCCAACCTTTTCGATCCGTTCGGCATAATCGGTCCACCATTTCTCGGAATGACAGTTCAAGCTCGCAATAACAGGAACGTCAACGGAACCGGCGCAATCTTCGACAAAAGTGAGATATTCATCAGGCTCCAGAAGCATCCCGAGCTGTTCCATATAGGCTTCGGCTTCAGGATGAGAAACCACCGCATTCTGCCTGGATCGTTCAACACCGGCCGCAATGTCCTCTTCGAACAGTGATTTCAAAACAACAGCCCCGGCCCCGGCGTCAACGGCTTTCCGGACACCGTCGATATCGGCAGTCAGTCCGGAAGAAGACACAATAATGGGGTTAGGTAGAGAAAGCTTCATAAAACGAGTGGAAAGATCCATATTTTCTCCAATAAATTAAAGGTATCATACCCTATGGCGAATCACGGTACTACGGAACATTGCTTACCCTGCAACCGCTCACTGTCTCGGCGCCCTTCGTCGACTCGCCCGCTTGGTAATGGATTTCTCACAATTTCGCTTGGCGAACCCGCTGTTATCCTCTCATTTCGTTTGGGAATCATATCCTCAAGGCCGTTCTCAGCGCTACAGGCTCTCATGAAAAAAGAAAATTCTCAAGATCCCTGAGGACTCCTTCCAGACTTTTAATACTCCTGCCGGTCTCAGGAAGTGAATCGAGAAAAAGTGGCCCGTACCGTTTACGGCAGACTCGGGAGTCGAAAACCAGCACCGCTCCGTGGTCGTCACTCCGGCGCATGAGCCGCCCGAAACCCTGACGGAAACGGGTCACCGCCTCGGGCAGGGTGAGCTGCATGAACGGATTCCCACCGGCCGCGGCCAGAGCTTCCCTCCTGGCCTGTGATACCGGATTCATCGGCGGCCGGAATGGAAGCCTCGTAATGATAACCAGGCTCAAAGATTCGCCTGGAACGTCCACCCCTTCCCAAAAGGAATCGGTGGCGAAGAGGACGCTTGATGGATTCTCCCGGAACCTCTTCAGCAAGCGACCTCTGTCGTCATCCCCCTGGGCGAGAAGCATGGGACCGCCGGCTCCAAGCTTTTTCCTGACACCCCTCAAGGTCCGCCTTAGGGTTTCATAAGAGGTGAACAACAAAAGTGCATGACCTCCGGAGAGATCCAGGGCACCGGAAACGGCGGTAACGAGAAACGCCTCCCAGGCCTCGGGATCCTCCGGAGAGGGAGCGTCCATGGGAATGCCGAGAAGTACACGAGAGGCATAATCGAATGGCGAGGAAAAAATACCCTCTGAGGGTTCACGGGATATGCGGTCTGCGCCGATTCTGGACTTCCAGTGTTTGAATTCACCGCCTACCGCCAGGGTGGCGGATACGCCAATGACCGTTTCATAAGGCTCCCAGACCGCTTCACGCATCAATACGGCTACAGACAGGGGGGTTCTATGACAGGCCAGCCATTCATTTCCGTCGGAACGGCGAAACGATTCCAACCAGAAAATCTGATCCGGGTATTCATCCCGATGCAGAAAGGCATCGGTAACCGACACGGCTTCCTGGAGTCCTGCGCATGTCTGCCGGGACTCGACAGCCAATCCCTCCAGCTCCATATCGGAAGAATCGTCATCCAGATCCCGTATGGCATCTGCAAATCGTCCGACCAGTTCGGACAGAGCCGCTCTGAGTGCTTCCATTGGATCGACAAGACGAGTGCGTTCCAGATCGTTGACTTCTCCTGACAGCCGGAACTGGCTCTCACCTGCCAGAAGATCCCGACCCAGGGCGTCCAGGGTCTCTGCCCGGGCCCGGGCGGCGTTGATCAAAGGCGGGATTTCACCGATGAAACGCTCAGTCAATTCCGGTCTTTTTGCGGCCAGCCGGGTCAGGAGTCCACCTCCCCGGCCTCCTTTCTTCAGATACAGCCGAAAAAAGAATCTGTTGAGTGCCGGCAGGGAAATCGTGGAAGTGAACAGATCGGTAGCACTCTTCTCGGCGTGATGAGCTTCGTCCAGGATAATCCTCCGGTAAGGAGGTAAGACTACCGATTCATCCGGTCCGGCCCCGTCAAGGCGTGCGGCCAGGTCGGCGAAGAGAAGATGGTGGTTCGCCACCAGGACCGAGGATTCCGCCGCCCTGCGCCGGGCTTTCATCAGAAAACATCTGTCGAAATGGGGGCAGAATGACCCCGGGCAGTTGTCGGCTTCACAACGCACCCTGGCCCAGATTTCATCGGCGGGCTTGAAAGGCAGATCGGATATCGATCCGCTGGAAGATTCATCCGCCCAGTTCCTGATACCTTCCATCCCGTCGCCTGCTCGAAAGAGGTCATTTTCATTCCCCACTTCCTCCAGACGTTTAAGGCAGAGGTAATTCCCTCTTCCTTTAACAAGAGCTACCTTTAAAGAGATCCCCAGTACCTCTTTCGCCATAGGAATATCCTTGTCAATCAGCTGCTGCTGCAGGGCGATGGTCGCTGTTGAAATGACGATGCGTTCCTCATTTTCAGAAGCCCATTTGAGTGCCGGAAGAAGATATGCGAAGGACTTTCCGACACCGGTACCCGCCTCGGCAATCATCGGATGAGCCGAATTAAACGATGCGGCCACCATTTTCAACAGATCGATCTGTTCCCAGCGGGGCTCATAGGATTCAAGATACTCCGACAACGCGCCGTCGGGCTCCAATACACTTGAGAGCGATTCGATGTCCAGGGGCACCATTTCC
>DAOVYP010000562.1 GCA_030635565.1 Spirochaeta sp.
CGGCCTGCTCTTCCAGGCAAGATACGGTCCCGGCGGCGGTGACCGTCTTCATTTCGAAGTCCGTAACCGTACCGTCGTCGATGCGGATGTACTTGGAATCCTGCCCGCCGATCTCGAAAATGGTGTCAACTTCCGGATCGTGGACGATGGCTGCCGTAGCCTGGGCCGTGATTTCGTTGTGGATTTCATCTGCACCGATGAAATAACCGGTGAGGTAGCGTCCGGATCCGGTTGTGCCGGCGGAAGTCACAACCACCGAGTCTCCGACTTCTTCGTGAATTTCAGCCAGCCCCCGGCGGATGGCTTCCAGGGGTTTGCTCGCAGTCGGCAGGTAACGCCGGGCCACAACATTGTTCTCGTCGTCGATGAGGACAAGGTTTGTACTCAGGCTGCCGACATCCAGTCCCAGAGATACTGACAGATTTTTCACGCTCTTCGGTAGAGCTGTGACGGTCTTGTCGAGTTCCGACCCGGTGTATGCGAGGGCTTTGCGGGAGGCAAAGTTCTTCTCCCGGGTCTCAAGGAAAACGTTGAGTTCTCTTAAGCCCCTGAAAGGTACCGTTTCGATGCCTTCGCTGTCGAAGAGGGCGCCGATTGCGCCCATGGAAGCATGATTCTCAGGTATGATCAATTCATCTTTTTCAAGCTCAAATACCTCTCGAAATGCCCGTTCCATCCCGACATTGGCGGCTACCCCGCCCTGAAAACTCACCGGTTTGGCGATTGCCCTGCCCTTGGCCAGGTGGCTTTTAAAGTTCCGGGCCACAGCGAAGCAGAGCCCGGCGACGATATCGTGGACCGGAGTGGCTATCTGCTGAAGATGGATCATGTCACTCTTGGCAAATACGCTGCATCGGCCTGCGATACGCGGCGGATTGGTGGATTTCAGACTCAATTCGCCGAATTCTCCCTTGATGGATACGCCTATTCTTTTGGCTTGCTGATCCAGGAAGCTGCCGGTTCCCGCGGCGCAGAGGTTGTTCATCGCGAACTCTTCCATGAGCCGCCGGCCGTCTTTCTCCGCTATATCGATCAGTTTGGAATCCTCACCACCGATTTCGATAACAGACCTGACTTCAGGATACAGGCGTATGACAGATGCGGCCTGAGCGACTATCTCGTTGACGACGCGGCCTCCTATGAGTTCGGACATCTTTTCGCTGCCGGAACCGGTGAGGGCCAGAGTTTCTATTTCGGGATATTTTTCCATGATTTCCGTAAGAAGATCGCGGGCAACACGAAATGGACGGCCATGACACCATTGGTAATGATCATCCAGAATATTTCCTTCAGTCCCGATGACGACGGCATTCACCGATGTCGAACCGATATCCATTCCTATTTTAATAGTCATAATAGTAGGTTAATAGTAAAAATTACATATTGTAAATAGCGATTCACCCATTCCTGATGTTTGAGGGCATCCTCCGAACAGGACAGTTCCGGTGACGATTACGAGTACCCCGAGAATCCGAAAGATCTCTTTCATATGCGACCTCCGTGTAAATTGTATAGCCGCATTGATTTATTAGCGGATTCCTGTAAAAATAGCGAATACTTAATAAATTAACACACGCTTCTCTATGGTGAATAAATATAATTATTTGTGCACAAATGCAATGGGAATAAAGGCTCATTCGTACAAAACTGGACTTATAAGAGCCTGATATCTTTGGTACAGAACATTTTTTTGTGATTATCTGTCATCGTACAGTAACCAAAGAACGTCACCGTTTAAGAGCGTTCCATTGGTTGAGAACCGGAACGCTCTTTCTCCATTATCAAATTACGGCCTGCCGAAAAA
>DAOVYP010000392.1 GCA_030635565.1 Spirochaeta sp.
CCGAACGGCATAAAATCGTGAACGAAGTCTACTCTCAACAGTCTTATATGCATAAAAATAATGTGCGGAGTGTTCCTGATAGAATCGTCAGTATCAGTCAGCCACATATCAGGCCAATTGTGAGGGGAAAAGCTGGTAAGAATGTCGAATTCGGAGCGAAGATATCGTTAAGTTTATCAGATGGTTTTAGCTTTATAGATCGGCTCTCGTGGGATAACTACAATGAATCACAAGATTTGATTCCTCAGATTGAAAAATACAAAGAGAGATATGGATATTATCCTGTATCAATACACGCAGATAAAATCTATCAAACACGTAATAATCGGGCCTACTGTAAAAAATATAGTATCAGAATTACAGAGAAACCACTGGGTCGACCGGTAAAAGAAACCCAAGAGAATAAAAAGAAATTAGAGGAAGAGAAGAAGCAGCGCTACCAGGATGATATTGATCGAATTGCGGTCGAAGGACGGTTCGGAGTTGGCAAAAGAAGATATGGTTTTGGTTTGATCAAATCCAAACTGAAAGAAACCAACGAAACTGATATCAATGTATCAGTGCTGGTCTTAAATCTTGATAAATTATGCTCAGAAGAACTGGCTAAAATTAAGGACAAATATAAAATCAAAAGGAAAAAGGTATCATGAAAACTTATTCAGCAAGCCCTACGTATCGCGAATATCATAAATGTATCGCAAATGAGGTCAAATAGCAATGATTTATTGAGACTTGCGTCTAACCCCCGGCCAGCCGGAAAGCCAGTGGAATAGTGATGATTCCCAGTATCGTCGATACCACCACCATGGTACCGGCGAAGTCCGCCTTCACGCCGTAACGCATCGGCAGGACGGATGAGAACACGGCGGAAGGCAGGCTTGCAGCGACAATGACAACCGTGCGGCTCATCCCCTCCAGTCCGAATATCGCGGATCCGGCCAGACCACAGAGAAAACCCACTCCGATCCTCAAGACTAAAGCGGCAAAGAGATGCCGGTTGAAATGGAACCTCGTTTCACCCAGGGAAACGCCCAGTGCAAAAGCCGCCAGGGGCGGAGCGGCATTTCCGCCGAATCCCAGGGTGGTTAACAGGGGATCCGGCACCGGAATACTCAAGAAACGAAAGGCGAATCCGAGGATAATGGCCCATAGCATGGGTGACTTCAGCGTTTCTTTACTTCCCCGGAGATTGAAGCCGCCGGTGATAATGAGAATGCCGAGGGTAAAGATATAGATGGTCTGGATCTGATCGTAGATGACTATGAGATTCATGGCGGCCAATCCGCCCCAGAGCTTCATCAGCGGGATTCCAAGGAATCCGGAATTCATGAATATCACCGGGGGGATGAATTGGCCGGCCTCTATCCCGGCAATTTTAACATAGCCATAGGACAGCAGAAGCAGAACCGCCACGATGAATGTGGCAATCCCCGCCAGATTCAGTACCTGTACCGCCCTGATATCACTGGTATAAAGGGCGTGGAAGATAAGCATGGGCATCAGGAAATCCACGATCACCTTTATCAGGGTATCCTGGGAAAGATGATAAATTCGGGTGAGGAGAAAGCCGCCGCCGGCCAACACCAGTATGGGAAGCAGCTGCAAAAATGACTGAAGAATGAATGGCATCATACCCAAGGGCTCCACCGCGGGGTATGATACCATGCTTTCCCTGCACTCCTTCGGATCAAGGGTCGTACCGGAGGCGAGAACCGAGGAACGATCCCGATAGAATGAACAAGTTCACTCCTCTCATTTCGTTTGGGAATCATGGGAGACAGTATATTGGAAGATCGTCGTCCGAGGTCAATCCAAACCCTGCAAATTTACAGATAAGTGATGAACAATCGATTATGATGGGCTCAACATCCTGAGTGCGGCATTCTCATCGGTAATTATGGAACTGATAATCCTGCCTTTGATGGCTCCCAGGATCGCCTCCGCTTTCTCGGCTCCACAGGCAATTCCGATAAGCTCAGGTATGGCCTTCAAATCTTCAATCTCGATTCCCACGACCCTTTTATTCTGAGGAATGTCCAGAAATTCACCTTCAGTGTCATAATGCAGACCGCAGATATGCCCGATGCCGCCCTCAGACTGAATGGATTCGGCTTCTGCGGTATCCAGAAATCCTTCCCGTACCATGGAACTGTATTCCGGTTTATCGGAACTCAATCCAACCAGAGCCAGATTCAGAGTGTTCATACGGCTCATGGTTTCCGTTATGGGATGCTCCTTGATGAGGAGTTTTTTCAGTTCGGGATTCTTAACAATCACCGGCGCTTGAATCAGTCGACAGCTTCCGTTCAGCTTCTGCGCCAGATTCCCGGCCAGTTCAAATCCGTCGAACGCGGAATTGGCCATTCCAAGACTGCCCGTCAACTGGATGACTTCCACATCCACGACACTTTGAGCCGGGAGGGCCTTAACCAGCTGATAGAGACTGCTGCCCCAGGATAATCCGATCTTCATTCGATCCTTCAGTTTGGTTTGCAGCAGACCCGCGGCTGCGGCTCCAGCCGCGGCAAGAGTCGCATTACTGTCATCATTGGATGGGACAACAATTACAGATTCAATATCAAAATTCTTTCTCAGTCTTTCCGCCAGGGCATTCACCAGAGAAGAGTCACTTTCCTGAATACGGATTTCAACGATTTTTTCCTCACGGCAGCGTTTCAGAAGGTTTGAAACACTGGGGCGTGAGATATTGAAATGACTGGCGATTTCCTGCTGTGAGAGCCCGTCAAAATAGTACTTTCTGGCTATTTCGATTAGAAAGTTGCGGTCTTTGTTAATCACCGGTTCATTCCCGGCATGCCGGCTCTGGGGGGAAGATGGAGACATCTTCCAAGACTGTCGGCAGCAGCTTCCATAAATGACTCTCCCACTGAAGGATGGCCATGGATTATAGCAGCTATCTCATGACTGGTAACTTCCATAGCCATAAGAGCGGCAGCTTCATTGATTATTTCCGATACACCCGGCCCTGCCATATGAACTCCCAGAACCTCACCGTAGTTCCGGTCGGTTATGATTTTGACTAAACCACCGGATTCCCCCACCCCCAGAGCTTTACCATTTGCGGCCAGAGGAAAATATCCCGTCGATA
>DAOVYP010000246.1 GCA_030635565.1 Spirochaeta sp.
CTATGAAGCCCACAGGGACCATATCAAAACAGGCATTGCGGCCTGTGAGGCGGCCATTCTCTACGGGCTTCCCTCGGTGGCACCGGAACAATCGGTACCGTTCGAATCGTTCACGCTTCAGGGCGTCGCCCTCGCCTGGAGCGATAAACCCAATCTCTGCCTGGACGTCGGGGCCTGGAAAGACCGGAAAAGAACAGCGATCAGGCTGCATGAATCACAACTCGACACGAGTTCCTGGGAACAGTACTGCTCATATGACGACGGACGCGGAGCAAGGGAAGGCCGGGCTTCCGGCGCGGTTTACGCAGAATCATTCAAGATACTGGATCCCCGGCTGCTTCATTGCGTACCCGAGGCCGGACAGTATTGAATTCCCACCGGGAAACTCACCAGCCGTAGCGTTCCGGCCCCCAGGTAAACGTCTCCTGTTCCTGTCGGACCCTGATACCCGTTCCCGCAGCCAGGTCTTTCTCGAGGAGTACCGCAGGGCCGATGATGCAGTAGGGACCCGTCTTACAGCCGGGCATTATGACGACGTTGACGCCGGTCCTGCAGTAATCGCCGATATAACTGGCGTTGGAAAAATGTCGGGGAAATTCCCGACGGCCATTGATCTTGTGGATTGTAATACCGTCGTCAAACCTCCGAGATCCGCACACGGTTGCCGCCCCGATGTCTGTATTTCGACCGACGATACCAAAAATCTCCATGTAGTGGTACATATATACGCCGTCGAAGATGACTCCCGACAGCTCGGCTGCATGGCTGACAACGCAGTCGGACCCCACAACCGATCCGCCTTCAATGAAGCAGGCATTGCCGATGAAGCTGCCGTCTCCAACGACGATGTCGCCATCGATGATGGCACCGGCGTCTATGGTGACATTCTCACCGGCGATCAGTTTTCCACGGATTATGACATTACGGCCGATGCGGCTGTTACGACCGAGCCGGACAGGACCCTCCAGGGATGCGCTCTCATCAATGGACGCACCCTCAACCAGCTCATTCTCATGAAGATCTTCACAGAGGCGATCGATCATGAGCCTGTTGGCTTCCAGGATATGCCATGGCTTGTCGATATCGGAAACAGGTTTGGTGGTTTCGGTGACCGACAGGGGTAAACCGTCCTTGAGCCAGAGATGAATTGCAGCCTCGATGTGTTTTTCCTGTGGTGGCATCATACCGACTTCGACGGAGGGAAAATATGAGGGGCAGCGTTCCAGATAGGCTGAAAATCCACCACCGAGCACAAAAGCCGTAAACCGGTGCATTCCACCTTCCTGGGAATGCCCGATAATCTCATTGATTGATCCGTCCTTAAGACCGGCTCCGATCCAATCCCGGGAGTCTTCCTGTCCCCGGGGAGTCAGAAGCACACGAAACTCTTCCTTTTTGGATTTAACCTTCAGGAAGTCTTTCAGGTCGTCGGGATGAATCAGCGTATCGCCGTAAAAAACAGCCGTACCGGCATCCTCTCCGGCGTTTAAAACCGAAGACAGTGTGTCGGCAGTGCCTCCTGTACTTTGAGATTCTACAATCCGAACTGCCGGCTTGCCGTTCATAGCCGCCCGGAGGTCTCCGGCATATTCAGGAGAAGCCGCGATGAGTATATCTTCGACGCCGAGGGTGATGAGGCCATCGACGAGGTAGGATACCAGAGGCTTTCCGGCGATCGGAAGAAGGGCCTTGGGGCGTATTTCCCCATAGGGCCAGATTTTTTTTCCACGGCCTGCGGCCAGGATTACGGCTTTTTTCATTACAGGACTCCCTTGGAGGCTGTCGGACTCAGGGCTTTCGCTTCGGAATGGTTAAGTCCGACAGCCTTATTGTCAGCTGAATTCCGTTTCAAGCCAGCGGTCAATAATCAGCATCCCGGCACCGTGAATCATCCCCCTCTTGCCGGAACCTGAAATCGTCACATTCAGATCGTTCTTATGCACATCAATAAGCAGGCTGCGAAGTTCACGTTCCAGAGGATCGGAAAAATCCCTGCCGAGGAAATCAAACGCTCCGCCGATAATGATCGTCCTGGGGTTCAGCACGCAGACAGCATGGCTCAGGGCCATTGCAAGACGATTGATGATGGAGCTCAGGGTTTCCCGCACCCGATTATCTCCGGCAAGGGCCTTGATAATAAAATCCTGCGCCTCTACATCACTTATTGAAAATGGAACATCCAGGGCCTCTCTGACAGCAAGCCAGCCTATGGATTCTTCCAGTCTGCGGCCGTCTTCCATAATCATCTGGCCGATTTCTCCGGCCATCCCCCCGGTACCGGTCAGTATTTTGTTATCGGAAAGATAGGCGCCGCCGACACCCCGGGAAAGATAAAGGTAGAACAGAGGTTGAACTGAACCACCTGATGCCTCTGCCTCAGCCAGGGCCGCAAGGTGAACATCCTCGCCCACAATAACCGGAATGTCATTCAGACCGCGAACCGTTTGTTCCAGCGGGATTTGCCTCAAACCGGGAATCAGATTGCTGATGACGGAATCTGTTTCACGTCTGTAGGGCCCCGGAGCAACGACGCCGATTCCCGCCAGCGTATTGACGGGAAGCCTTGCCAGGAATCCTTCCATCCATGTCCGATAATCCGCTCCTGCAGGCCGGGTTGTGACAATAGGAGGTGAAAGCGGTTCAAGGGAAAGATTCAGATCGGAGTAAGTCAATCTGTCCGGTGCGAGTTCAAGGACACCGATCCTTCGAGCACCGGGTTGTAATAAGACCCTTCGGGGCTTGCGGCCGACGGCCGGAGAATTATCCTTCTTCTCTTCGATCAGTCCGGCTTCCAGGAATTCATCCATCAGCGTTTTGACGGTTCCGTGGCTCAGGCCGGTGGATTTTGAAATATCACTTCGGGTTACCGACCCGTGGCGGGAGATGTAGTTGAAAACCAGTTTGCGGCTCTGGTCCTTCACCATGGAAATATTCAGCCGATCATTCTGTCTCTTCACAGGCATTTCCCCAGGTTATCCAAGTTTCTCGTCAAGAGCTTTATCCGCGATATCATTTAATACATCGGCGTAGACATAAGTATTATCCGCCGAATATTCGTCCCTGGCCAACAATAATTCCGTTTTACCGGCATCCCCCGGTTCCTCCAGATATGCCAGAGTCGCCTCCAGAAGTTTAGCCCCTTTACGGAATTTCTCAATCCACCGCCGAATCTCATCCTGCATGGTTTGGTTTTCCATACCATGGTCGAATAAACCGACGGCTCGATTGAGCTGAGTTACAGTCTCTCTCAGAACAGACAGAACATCCTCCCGCCTGTTCTGATACCAGAGGAAACTCAGTGATTCCAGGGCGACCTTGAGATCGGGCGAATCCGTAGGATAGAGACAGGAAAAACGATTATTATCAGCAAAGATCCTGAAATCCTTCCACTGCTTCGGCCCGATGACGGTTCGCAAAGCCCTCTCCCAGGAAATCTCCGGATCGTAAGCCTCAGGATTCCAGAGGTAATCGGCGATGGTCAGCAGGCCGATTTTCGAGCTTTCCGGATGTTCCATGCCATTGGCAACGACTCCGAGGGTTGAACGGTACAGGTGGGGATCCCGTCCTCGGTAGGGACCGATGTGCAGCTCCCTGATCATCTGGCAGTCATTGACGGGGTAATTGTCCCAGTACAGAACAGGCCGGTCGATTCTGCGGGCGAGAAAACTCGCATCCGCAAGGGTCAGTTGACGGCTGCAAATTTCAGGACCTGTCCAGAACATGTCGATCCTCGGGTCCAGGAGTCGGCCGAAAGCGGTGATATACGATTCATCCCCGTTTCCGTGATACTGAGTGGGACAGACGGCCAGCTGAATAGAAGAATCCATCTCCTTGAGAGACCGGAATAAACGGTTTGCAACATCGGCATGGGCGCTCGGTATGTCCGGGAAAGCCGCTTTATCACCCTCGTGCTGAAGCTGTTCAGGAATGTCATCAAACAGAAGACCGAAACGGGTAATGCCCATTTTACGAACCTGGTCGAGTTTGGCAAGAAGCATCTCGAAATCCTCGTCCCGGGAATACGCCATCGACAGCCCCGGTCCGATGGTGTACCAGAAGTCCATGTCCTGATCTGTTGTCATCCTGATGAGGGTTTTCAATTCTTCAAGACCCTTCCCTTCGTAGGGATCGCGCCATCTTTCACGATGGAACAGATCGTCCTTGGGTCCATAGAAGTACGCGTTCATCCGGTGCTCGGCCATAAGCTCCAGCAGACCTTCTCTCGCGGCCGGAGACCAGGGAGGGCCGTAATACCCTTCAATCAGGGCTCGGATCGGGAATCGCGGGCCGTCGACGATTTCAAGTTCCGGTATGGCATCACGGAAATTTTCATTATTCCGTAATATACTGACCAGGGTTGAAAGGGCGTACTTCAGACCCCGGATGGAAACATGTTCAATTGTCACTGAATATCGGTCGTTGTGATATTCAATCTTCAGGCGGTAACCCTCTCCATGGGGGTAGCCGGTAACGGGGTCCATAAGGAGTTCGTC
>DAOVYP010000369.1 GCA_030635565.1 Spirochaeta sp.
ATGGAAATCGACAACCCACGGCAGCACCCCCTCCTGGAAGTGATGTGCGGGACACTTTACCTCAGGAATGTACATGGCATTGAATCATCGATGGCGTTGAGTAATGATGAAATCATCACCCGGGTGTTTCAGTAGTTTTTCCCACACAGCCTATATATTTCAATAGATATATTATATATTGACATAAAGATGTGTTCTCACCTAATATATGAATACTTTCAATGCGAGAATACTCGAATAAGAGGTTATTTATATGGCTGAATTAGCGATAAACGGCGGAACACCGCTGCGAACCATTCCCTACCCCGTCTGGCCTGTGTATGACGAGACAGAAAAACAGGCAATCCTGGAAGTTCTGGAAAGCCGGCAATGGGGAACTCTCGGACCTTGTGTCCTGGCCTTTGAAAAAGAGTTCGCGGAATACCTCGGGGCCGCGAGGGTCCAGACTGTCAATAGCGGAACAGTTTCCCTTGAAGTCATTCTGCGTGCCCTTGGAATCGGCCCTGGAGATGAGGTGATTATTCCACCTTACACATTTATTGCCACGGCAACCGCCGTACTGATGGTAGGCGCCATACCGGTTTTTGCCGATATTGACCCTGCGTCCAATAATATGGATCCGCAAAAAGCAGAAGGAGCCATTACTCCCCGGACCCGGGCCATCATGCCCGTCCATATTGCCGGTGTTCCCGCGGACATGGATGCATTTACGGCATTAGCCGGGAAATACAAGCTTTCCCTGATAGAGGATGCCGCCCAGGCTCACGGTTCCGAATGGAATGGGCGGAAGGTAGGGAGCCTGGGAACAGCGGGTTCCTTCAGCTTCCAGCTGTCCAAGAATATGAGCGCCGGCGAAGGCGGCGCCATTGTTACCAACGATGAGGAACTGGCCGAAAAGACCTGGTCCATACACCATGTCGGCCGGAAAAAGGACGGTGTCTGGTATGGGCACTATACTCTTTCGAGCAATTTACGCATGACCGATTGGCAGGCTGCCATACTCCGATCCCAGCTGACACGCCTGGACGGTCAGATTGATACAAGAGAAAAGAACGTGAAACTGCTGAATAATCTCCTTGGCGAAATCGACGGGGTTGAGCCTTTCACAAGAGACCCCCGGGCAACGCGGGTTACCCATCATCTGTACATGTTTCGATACAACAGTGAAGTTTTCGACGGCATCCCGAAGAACCGCTTCGTGGAGGCTCTCACGGCTGAGGGCATTCCCGCCCATTCCGGGTACACTCCCATACAGAAGCAGCCTCTTTTCAAGACGGAAGAAGTTCTCCGTATTACATCCGGTATGGATTATGCGTCTGTGGAGCTCCCGGCGGCAGACAAGGCCTGTGATGAAACTGCCTGGCTTACCCAGGATGCCCTTCGCGGGGTTGAGAAGGACATGAACGATGTGCGGTCTTCCATTCTCAAGATCCGTGACAACTGCGGGGAGCTCGGATGAAGGTCGGTATAATCGGATCCGGCAGCATCAGCGAGTATCACATCCGTGCATTCCGATCCGTCCCGGACCTCGAGATTACGGGGATTACCAGTATTGCCATGAGCCAGGCGAAGGATGTCGCTTCCCGTTTCGGGATTCCGGTTGTTTATGACAGCACCGAGGCCCTTCTGGCTGATCCGGAGATTGATGCCGTATCCGTGGCCGTCTGGAATGCCGGACATGCGGATCTGACCATCGCGGCACTCAACGCCGGTAAACATGTCTTCTGTGAGAAACCCATGGCTCGCAATGCCGCCGAAGCCGCCAGAATGATTGAAGCGGAGAAGGCGTCGGGAAAAGTCCTGATGATCGGGATGGTCCGTCGTTTCGACATCAAGTCTGAAGCCGCCCTGAACGTCCTCCGGTCCGGCGATCTGGGAAAAATCTACTACATGAAAGCCGCCTATCTTCGCCGGGACGGACAGCCGGGCGGTTGGTTCACCGATAAGGCGAAATCCGGAGGCGGGGCTTTAATTGATATCGGCATTCATTCACTGGATCTGGCCCTTTATCTGGCCGACGCCGGACCTGTGCGTTCCGTCCGTGGTACTTCATACAAGCTTCCGGACATCATGAAGGGTGTTGAAGGAACTCTGAAGTACATCAGCAAAGAAGCAGACGGAATCCGGGATGTCGAGGACATGATCGTGGCGACCCTGTTTTTTGAGAACGGCGCCGTGATGAACCTCGAAGCCAGCTGGGCCCAGCATATAAAAGAAGATTCCCAGAATCTGGAACTCTTCGGTACCAGGGGCGGACTGAAGGTTGATCCCGAACTGCAGCTGTCGGGAAACAACGGGAACTATCTTGCCGATACGACTTTTTCCATCCATCAGAGTGATGATTTCCTGGATGTTATGTTCGCCCGGGAGATGAATCATTTCCGGGATTGTGTAGTTGACGGGGTGCCCTGCCGGTGCCCATCTTCTGATGGTCTGGAACTGATGAAAATCATCGATGCCATTTATCTTTCCGCGGACGAGAACAGGGAAGTTACCATTCAGTGAGTCGAGATACGATGAGGCACATGTGAGTAAGTTCCTGAAAGACATTTCTCCCGGCAGCTCCGCGGTTGGAACGCCGGGGCTTCCGGCTCTATACGCCATGGCTTTACTGATGGCATCGGGATTCACGATCCAGTCCTTCGCCGCGGTATTTCACCTGGCTGACGTCCACGGGGCCGGAGCCGGAGTTATCGGCAGAGCGGTTGGGACTCAGGGCATAGCCTATATACTCGGCTGTTTCCTTTTTCCCTTATTGCGGCGTCGTGAGGGTATAGCTCAGGATTTCCGCATTCTGTTTCTGGCCGCGCCCCTCCTTGCCGGTCTGACGATTCTGTTTTATTTCGTTCCTACTGTGGGAGCAGCCATGATTATTCTGGCGGGGACAGGGCTTGCGACGGCGCTTCTCTGGCCTCCCCTGATGGGTGTGGTGTCTTCTCTTGCCGAGGGATCGGGGCTTAACAGGGTTATGGCCCGTTATAACCTGTCCTGGACTTTGGGCACCGTTCTCATGCCCATGGCGGCCGGAGCGCTGTATATGCACAGCGTTCTTTCCACCTTCTCTGTCGCGGCGTTGTTATTTGCCGGCGGCGGCATCGTTTATCTTTTCTTTTTTATCTTCCGTGTCAAAGCGTTCCTTTATGACGGATCCGTGAGGAGCTCTCCGGACGCCCGGGAGATTACCGAATCCGGGCCGACAGAGGACGAAAGAACCACCCGTGAGCATCGTCTGACCGGATGGATTATGCTTTTTGCCAACCATGTCGTCTCGGGGCTCCTGATCTTTATCC
>DAOVYP010000401.1 GCA_030635565.1 Spirochaeta sp.
ATCACTCGATATCTGGGGCAATAATCCGGTATTCGTGGAACGTAATCAGGATGGTTCAGAAAATCTCATCACTGCCGGGACATTTCGGAACAGGATTGAAGATCTCATTCATTTCTTCACAGATGCAGGAATAACCGAAAGGGTTCTGGTCCCGATCTTCGTCGATAACTGCTGGGAGTATCCGGCCATATTCCTGGCACTGGTACGAATAGGGGCCATACCGGTCCTGGCTAAAAAAGCCTTCCGACGAATCGAGCTGGAACACATATTCAGCAATGCGAACCCATCGGTGATTATCAGCGACGATGATTATCTGGAGCAATTAAACAGCCTGGTGAAAGATTGCCTTACCATCGTCAGGAAAGACGGCAGATTGACTCTTAAAGGTATTGGAACGCCAATTCAAGCGGATACCGCACCCGGTACGGTCAGCGTAAACTACACATACCGGGGTTACGGTTATCCGTTAGGGGCTATGATTGGAGAAAGCGGATACCTTGATGCCGCCCGGCGGTTTCAGCACTATGTTCGTTTCGACCCCGGCGATCGTGTCCTTGCACTACTGCCGATGAACCATATTTTCACGATGATAAGCTCAGTCATTTTGCCGCTCCTGAACCGGATAACAATCTACATCATAAAAACCCTTCATCCGAAAGATGTACTGAATTTATTAAGAAACGGCAGGATTAACTGCTTGTCGACGGTACCTGAGATCCTGATGCTCCTGGCAAAACTGAAAAATAAAGACGAAGAGCTTCCAAATCTCAAGGTTCTTGTCTGCGGTGGTAGTTTTCTGAGCAGCGAGAATCACAGGTTCATATCCGAGAGGTTCAGTGTTGAAATTCTCAACGGATACGGGCTCACCGAAATAGCCCCGATTACCGCAAATTTCAGAAATCAGGGAAAAATCGGTACACTGGGAGAATTTTGCAGCGGATTGACCGGGAAAATCGAACAATCTGCCGATATTCAGAACGGAGAGATTCTTGTTAAGTCAGATAAATCCTTTCTCGGTTATCTCGGAGAACCAGAAAAAACAGCTGATGTCATGAAAGGTGAATGGTTCAGAACCGGTGATTCAGGCAGAATTGTGGACGGACATGTCGTGTTTTCCGGTGAAATAAAACGGACACGCAAGGTGAATGGTCAGCTTGTCGACCTCAAAGAAGTGGAAAGAGCTTTGAAAAAAACCGGAATGGTCAGCAAATCGACAGTCAGTGGTGAAACGAATCATATTCACGCCGACATCGAGCTGTCAGCAAAAGCAGGATCAGATGAAAGGGAAATAATTCGAAGTATCCGCATAGCCCTTGGCGACTTCATCGCAGCTTACAAGGTTCCGCGGACATTTAAAATTGTATGAGGCTGGAATGAAAACAAAAAAAACCGACCATGAACAGTCAGTCGTCTCACGTGAAGCCATTAAGAGCATCATATCCCGAATATCCCGAATCCCTCTGGAAGAACTCGACGATGATGTCCGTATCAGGGAAGATCTGGGTGTCGACAGTATTATGGCTATGGAAATCATTGCCACTTTCGAGGTGAAATTCGGAGTTAATTTCGATGTCGACAGATATTCCTGTATTGATGAGGTGGGAGAATTCGTCGACGTTGTCCGTCATCTCAGCCTGGAAAAAGATGGAAACTGACAAGAATCTCAGAATACTCTTTATCTCTCCCAGGGGCGGCTTTTTCAGTAATAGCGAAGAGTTTACGAAATTCGCCGACAAATCACGTGAATTGCAGACAATCAGGCACTTCTGGAATGGAGTTGGTATCGGGCTTCTGATTTTAGCATCCCTCACCCCCGATGAACATGAAATCGTCATGGTGGATGAAAACCTGGAGAATATTCCATTTGACGACGATTGGGACTTCGTCGGAATTTCCGCGATGACCCAGCAGGCCCCCCGGGCATACCGGATTGCCGAGCGTTTCAGCTCAAAAGGTGTACATACGGTTATCGGAGGAATTCATGCAACGGTGATGCCGGATGAGGTCTCAAAATATGCCGACACCGTATTCATAGGAGAAGCCGAAACTTCCTGGCCTGCCTTTATCGAGGATTTCATCAACGGACATCCTGAAAAAAGATACAGCCAGTCCGATTATGCCCCGGTACAAATCCAGAAACTTCCCGTACCCAGGTACGAGCTCCTGTCCAAATACAAGTATCCGGTCGTGTTTGTACAAACTACCCGGGGCTGCCCCCATGATTGCGAGTTCTGCGTTGCATCCAATGTTTACGGCAAGGTATTCCGTCGTAAAACCGAAGATCAGGTGATCAATGAGATCCTGGAAGTCAAAAAACACTGGAAGACCGCTCAGGTGGGATTCGCCGACGACAACATGTTCGTCAACCGGAAATTCTCCCGATCACTGGTAAAAAGGTTCAAGGAGATTTTTTTCTCGTGGTTTGCCGTCTGCGACATATCGATCGGAGATGACAGGGACTTCCTCCGCGATCTCCATGACAGCGGCTGCCGCACCCTCCTTATTGGCTTCGAAAGTGTCCGCAGGGAGAATCTCACAAAAATCCAGGAGAGCCATTGGAAAGAAAAGAAACACGCCCTGTATGAATATTACATTAACGAGATTCAGGGACAGGGAATCGGCGCGTATGGTTCGTTCATCTTCGGCATGGACGAAGACGATCCCGGAATTATCGACGATACAATAGAATTTATAGTAAAGAACAACCTGATCGGCGGCCACGCGACCATCATGACACCGTATCCGGGCTGCCGGCTCAGAACACGGTTTGAATCTGAAAACAGGATTCTCCATAATCACTGGGACGAATACACATTATGGAATTCCGTAATCCGGCATCCCCGAATGACTTCGAAGGAACTCGAAGATGGTGTCATGAAACTGTTTCGAACCATTTATAACGAGGAAAACAACCGGAAACGGGCCGAGTATATTAAGGCGGTTTGCAGAAGGAGCGTGCATGGGCGTGAGTGTGGATGACGCCTTCAGGCAGGAATGTTACCTGGGATATTCTCGCTTATTTCCTTCTTGAAGTAAC
>DAOVYP010000063.1 GCA_030635565.1 Spirochaeta sp.
ATTCTTGCGAACTCAGACAAATTAAACCTTTTATCGTCGTTTCGTACGGAAAATGGGTTCTATATAATTATCGAGATTCCACTTCTTCACCACCCACTTGATGATCCGGGAGTACAGGAAAAATGTACCGGCAATAGATCCGAACAGGATGATAATAACCGCTAAAAGTGACAGTCCCTGGGAATCCACTCCCAGCTTCTGATAGAGGAATCCGACGGTAACTCCGAGTATGAGGGCCAACAGGACCAGAATAACGAGATTCAGGATTGTCGCAGCAATCAGAAAATATACCGTATTGAGTTTCTTGTTCATGATTTCCTCAATCGCAGTTCCTGCAGTATGAGCAGGATAATCAGGGTGATTGATGATACAACAAGTGATGCATCAGCCACATTGAAAGTTGGCCAGCGTTCCAGACCGAATAATCCGTAGAATTTGAAATCCAGAAAATCCACCACACCATCGGGTCGGAATATACGATCCAACTGGTTTCCCAGTCCCCCGCCGACAATGACCGCCAGGGTCCATCGCTGACCGTTGGTCAGATCTTTTCCCCGAACGAGATAGAAGCCAACAGCCGCCAGCACGAAAAGTGGAACGATGATGAAGAGGATAACCCTCAGGGTATCGGGAAACCCGCTGCCCATACTGAATGCCACTCCCTGGTTCTTCACATGAATGAGGCGGAAGAAATCTCCGGCGAAATTCCAGGCTATTGTATACGGCGGTATCAGTTTCTCAACTATGAGTTTGGTGACCTGATCCGCCCCGACAATAAAGGCACTCAGGATAAAATAGCGGTATTTATGCAAGATCATCTCCAAATAGATATATATCAGTAACCGGTAGGGATATCAAGGAACACGGTTTCAATACCCAGTTCAGTGGCCACGGTCTCCGCCATTGCCTTGATACCGAAAATTTCCGTCAGATAATGACCCGCGAAAAGGACATTGATTCCCGCTTCACGGCACTCATGATAAATATTGTGAGAAGCGTCCCCGGTAATATACAGATCCAGCCCCTCGGCAATGGCCTGGGAAACCTCACGGGTTCCACCGCCGGAAATGACGCCGATACTGCGAATCTCGGAAGGACCGAAACGCAGCGCATTGATTCGGCTCTCCCATGCGCCGAAGAGCCGGATGATAAGCGACTCCAGGTCGGAAGCCTCAGGCAGCTGTCCTTTGAAACCGATCTTGCGATCTTTGTAGTCTCCGAAAGGTTCGATGTCTTCAAGACCGAGTTCACCGACAATTCGGGCATTGTTCCCGAGCTCGGCATGCCGGTCCAGTGGAAGATGGCAGGCGTAGAGGGAGATATCATTCTTCATCAGAAATCTGACTCGCTCTCCCATGACGCCGGTAAGTGGAAACGCCGGCCCCCGGAACAGCCCATGATGGACGAAAAGTGCCTGGGCTCCTTCCTGCTTTGTCCGCCGGAATGCATCCATGCAGGCATCCACCGCAAATGCCATTTTACTCAGCTCGGTGTTACTATCCCCAAGCTGTATTCCGTTCAGAGAAGAATCAATGCCGTCCGTTTCCGGGAACTCAAGACGTTCCCTGGTCCAGCGGTCGAAATCGGCCATAATCATAAGAGTTATTATAGAATATAAATCCGAATACCAAACATCCCCTCTCCTGTCTTACCAGAAAGCCAATCGAGCTATAGAATAAACATCATGCCTTACTTTCCCCGTGAACTCTCCCTGAATGAGATTCTACTGAATATCGAAGCACCTGCCGATGACGAATCCAACGCGAAGCCGGATGACAAGCAATGGGCCCTGGTCGGCCAGGACAGGGCTGTCCAGGCCCTCGAGATGGGCTTATCCATTCGAGCAAAGGGTTACAACATATACGTCGCCGGAGAATCAGGCACCGGCAAGCATACGGCAATTATGGACATTCTCTCCCGGCACAGGGGCAAAAACGGTTCCTTGAGGGATATCGCCTATGTCCAGGATTTTCAGGAACCGGACAAGCCGCTCAATCTGATTTTCACCGAAGGAAAGGCTCGTCAATTCAAGGAAGATGTAAAGCTGCTGGTGGATCGACTGACCGACAGAATCGCTCACGATCTCGACGCGGAGACCTACAAAGCCAAAAGAGACACCTTGATTGCGGAAACCGAAAACGGAGAGAACAAGGTTCTGGCCGATTTTGAGGGACAACTGAACGCTGAAGGCTTCAGCACCGTACAGACAGATGATGAGGATGAAGGTCAGGCCACCGATATCGCGCCTGTAATCGAGGGTGAAATCGTCTTGTTCGAAGACCTCCAGGATCTGGTTTCATCGGGCAGAATTCCCGATAGCATCTGGACTGAGACCCGGGAGCGATATTTTGCCTACATGGACGCCATGAAGAGGATCTACCGGGAACTCCGTATTGCCAGGGAAAAACTCGAGGAGACTCTGACGAACCTCAAGAATGACACCATACGCCCCGGTATACAGGAAGAATGTTCCGCAGTCGCCGATTCCTGGAAGGATGCCGCAATCAGGGCTTTCCTGAAGAGCCTTGAAGATGACGTGTTGGATAACAGTGACTGGATTACATCGGACAGTGAAGAAGAGGAAGAGATTGACCTCGATATCCGGTACGGTGTGAACATCGTCGTCGACCGGTTCGGCGTCGACAGGCTGCCGGTAATCCATGAAACCAATCCCACGAAAACGAATCTGTTCGGTGCCATAGAAGCAAGATACGATGTCTCAGGTGAGCTCCGGACGAATATGATGATGATTAAAGCCGGTTCCCTCCTTCAGGCAGACGGGGGCTTTCTCATCCTTCAGGCCGAGGACATCTTCTCAAAAGAAGGCTTGTGGACCGAGCTCAAACGGGCTCTTCAGACCGGACATGTCATACCTGAAGTCCAGTCGACGCCCCTGGGACCCCTGCCCATCCTGATGAAACCTGAACCCGTCATTGCCGAGACGACTGTGATACTCGTGGGATCTGCGAGAATCTACGAATCTCTCTGCGCCCAGGACGACGAGTTCCTGAAACTCTTCAAGGTAACGGCGGAATTCAGTCCCGTGATGACCCGGGATACGAAGACGGAGAAGGAATACGCAGCATTCGCCAGAGGTCTTTCAGCCAAAGAAGAGCTTCTGCCCGTCACACCCGACGGAATTCAGGAAATCATATCCTATGGCGTGCTCCTTTCGGAAAAAAGGGACCGTCTGAGCACCCGCTTCAGCCTGATCGGCGATCTGATACGGGAATCTCATTACGGTGCCGGTAAAGCGGGAAAAACTTCCATCGACAGGGAAGTGGTGAAGGAAGCCATTGCCACCAGGGAATACCTGGGCAGCCTCCCTGAAGAGATGCTCATCAACCAGATCCGTGAAGGGACTCTGCTCATCGATGTCGACGGAAAGAAAACCGGTGTCGTCAACGGCCTTGCGGTCCTTGAACGTGGGTTCTACGCCTTCGGCACCCCTTTGAGAATCACCGTTTCCGTCGGTCCTGGTAAAGAGGGGCTAATCAATATTGAAAGGGAGTCGGGTCTGTCCGGTGAGCTGCATGATAAAGGTGTATTTCTGTTGGAAGGTTATCTCCGTTACCGCTATGCCCGGAGACAGCAGCTTTCCCTGACCGCAAGTATTGCCGTCGAGCAGTCTTATTATGAAATCGACGGTGACTCGGCTTCGGCGGCGGAACTGGTGGCCCTCCTTTCGGCCATCGCTGAAATACCGGTACGGCAGGACGTGGCGGTCACCGGCGCCATCAACCAGCAGGGAATCATCCAGCCTGTGGGCGGTATCCATGAAAAAGTACAGGGATTCTTCCAGGCCTGCGAGGTCAAGGGGCTTACCGGACGGCAGGGAGTTGTCGTTCCGGCAAGAAATGCCGGAGCCGTCATTCTGCCCGACAAGGTAATCGAAGCCGTGAAGGCGTCCAGATTCCACATCTGGGCCGCAGAAAATATCGACGAAGTCATGGCACTGCTCACCGGCAGGAACGCCGGAAAGGAACGGCGCAGCGGCAGGTTTGAAAGCCACAGCATTAACGAAGCAGTCCGACGGGGACTGGCCGAATTGGCCGACCTCTCATGAGGCACCCAAAGATGAATGGTAATTTCTGTATTTGACACAACATAATATACCGACGCTATAATGGATCATTAACATAAGGAAAAGTGCATGCCTAGTCCGCAAATCGTCAAAAGAATAAAACAATCGGTTCTCATGTCGGAACCGCTGATGTTAACCACTTATAAACTGCCTCACAAAGTGGAGATGCAGATTGATGAGATTCTCAGTGCGTATCTGAACGAACTCGGCCAGGAGCAACTGACGGATCATCTTTCCTATTGCCTCAAGGAACTGGCCGTCAATGCCAAGAAAGCCAATACCAAGAGAGTGTATTTCGACGAAAAGCAGCTGGACCTCCATGACCGCGATGACTATGTCGAAGGCATGAAGAACTTCAAGGAAGAAACTCTCGACAATCATGAGCATTGGATCGAGCTGCAGAAACAGAGGGGCCTTTATATTAAATTCCTGTTTCATCCCAAGGGCCGCAATTTCCGCATATCCATCAAGAACAATGTTGAGATAACCCGTAAGGAACAGATGAGGGTATACGACCGCATCGCCCGCTCCAGGGCGTTTGAAACCCTGGAAGAGGCTTTCGCCGAAGTCCTGGATGATTCCGAGGGTGCGGGTCTCGGTATCGTCATCCTGGTCCTGATGCTGCGAAAGATGGGACTTGATGAGGATGCCTATGAAATTGAAGGTGAAGGAGGCATCACCACCGCAAGCATCACCGTTCCCATTAATGAAGTGAAACTCGAGAAACTGGACATGCTCATCAATCAGATTGTGGAAGAAATTGACCGGCTGCCCCAGTTCCCGGAAAATATCGTCGCGATTCAGCGGCTTATCAACGATCCCAAGAGTGAAATCAGCGATATCGCCCGGAAAATCAGTACCGACCCAGCCCTGACCGCCGATCTGCTTAAAACCGTGAATTCGGCTCAGTTCATGCTCCCGAATAAGGTGGACAACATCGTCGACGCTGTGAAAATGCTCGGTCTGAGGGGTGTGAAAAACATGCTCTTCAATTACGGAACTGAGAAAATCCTGGATCTTCCTTCCCACCCTGAACTCTGGGATCATGCCCACCGTGTGGCATTTTACAGCTTCACCCTGGCCCGGCAGATTACCCGAAGCAAAGACATTATCGATGATGCCTATGTCGGAGGAATACTCCACGACATCGGGAAAATCGTCTTCTCCGCAGTCCACCCTGAACTCCTCGACAGGATTCGGCATTTCACTACGGAGCGGGATATCCCCCCCGGATTATTTGAAGACCTCTCTGCAGGATACAATCACTCGGAAATCGGTGCGAAGATTGCCGAAAAGTGGAATTTCTCCGATTCACTCATTGAAGCGATCCGTTATCATCACGAACCTAATGCATGTCGCCCCGAACACCGGCTCATTGTCTACTGTGTCTATCTCGGCAATGCAGTCTGCGGGTATGAATCCGGGGAAATGAATTACGATATCATGGACCATTCGATACTGATGAAATTCCGCATCACCTCGGAAGATCAGTTCAAGGAAGTTCAGCATCGCCTCTCCAACGATTACGAAGCGGAAATCAAAATGAACTGACCTCCGGATATATCCGATACGGGGGTTGAAAAAAGTCTTGACATTTCCTTGTATATATCGTATTTGATATATACATAGAACTACAGGAGATCGAATATGGCCATTACTATCTATACAACACCGAGCTGCGGATATTGCACTGTTGCCAAGAATTATTTCCGGGAAAACAAAGTCCCTTTCACCGAGCATGACGTTTCCAGAGACCAGCGCCGGGCTGATGAGATGGTGAGGAAATCAGGCCAGATGGGCGTTCCCGTCATTGACATCAACGGCCGGATTATCGTCGGTTTCAACAAGCCCGAGATTGAACGGAACCTTCGGCGATAACATCTCCGGCGATAACAGCCCAGGCGTTATACCAGGGCTTCCACCCACTGCCGGAGAAGGATTCCGAAGGCCACACCCGCGTTGAGCGAGGCCTTCGCCCCCGGCAGGGTAATACTCACCACTCCACCGTCATTTTCAGCACGCTGCAAAGCTTTCGGCGACACTCCCAGCTCTTCAGACCCTAAAATCACCGTACCTGAATCCGGAAAATGAAAATCAGAAATATCCATTCCTCCCAATTCCAGGGCAAATACTGTCCCGGTATCCATTAACTCATCCAGGGGTTGAATACTCCATCTGAGCCTGTCGACGGCACCCATGGAACTGCGCCTTGCACGCCGGTGTTCAGGTGAGGCACCGTCGGGTGAAATCCAGATCCTTTCGACCCCGAATGCCAGGGAAGTTCTCATAACCGAACCGACATTGAAAGGGCTCCTCAAACCGTCGAGATAGACCCGTATCGGAAATCTCAGGCCCCCTCCCTCAACCGCTGCATCGTCCCCGGGCATTTCTGCATCCCAGTCCGCCCAGTCTCGGCCCAGAGCCTCGAGCATCTCATGACGGAGGGTATTCAATGAACGGATCCGATTATCGACTGATGCCGAGGCCCCGTTCCGGACCTCCTCCGGCCAGAATTCGTCAGCTGCAATCTGCCCCAGCAGTCCCTGCAGGTAGACGGTATCAATCTCATTTCCTGAAATCAAAACTCTCTCGAAATCTCTGATGAGAACAACGGTCTTTCGCCGCCGGGTCCCGTCGGCTAAAGATGCGAGTTTGCGCAGAGTCAGCATGGGATTATGAGGCAATTTCCAGGATATCCCTGAAAGTCACCTCATTCAGATCGGAACGGTCGGATCCCAGGATATCAACAGCCCATCCTGAGGCGGGCAGAATATCGGCCATGTCCGCCCCCAGTTCCCTCAGTCTGCCGGGCAGTCCGAGACGACCGAACAGTGCCCGAATCTCTTCGGCCGGATTGCCTGAAGCATCCTCATCCGGGTCTGCGATAAGTCGGGCGAGCTCTCCGAACTTCGGTGAGCCGGTATAAAGGGGGGATTCCAGAACCCAGGGCAGGAGTACGGTATATGCCGCCGCTTTCGGAACCCGGGCTGCTGCCGAAACAGCCCAGGAAAGCATCATGGCGGGTCCGGGACCGGTGAGTCCGGTGGAAAACGCGGAAAGGACCGCCGTTTCAGCTTCACGAAGCCGGTAATCCGGATCGGCGGCTTCATCTTTCACATCACGGAGCAGTCGGGCCGCGGATTTAATGGCCGAACGGGTCTGAACATCCGAAAAGAAATCCGACCGGGGAGATAGAAAAGCCTCAATGGCGGAAGCCAGAACAGACGCCATGGAGAGGGCGGATGTACCGACGGGCAGCTTACCCGCAATACCGGAATCCAAAAGAATCGTCCTGGAAGGCGGATCAGACAACCGGATCAGTGCTGTTCGCCGTGAGACTGAGTCGGTAAGCAGGGCCTCTTTACGGAACAGCAGGGTATGACGTCCTGAAGAGGGTATTTCAAGAACCGACAGACCGGGAAGATCCGGCTGTCCTCCTTTCATGAAATCAGCAGCATGAAAGCCGCTTTGAGCCGCAGCGGCAATAAGGCGGCCCAGGGAAAGCACCTTTTCCCCCCCGAGTGCGACAAGCATGGCGGCATGGGAGCCCCGGGCAAGGGAGAGGCACTCATCAAGAGTCCCGGTATCGGTGGAAAGCCCTTCCCGGGCGAAGATAATCGTATTGATGCCCCAGGTATCCAGCTGTGTCTGTATATCCGCAGCCGTATCTTCCAATGCGGCATCGGCAATAAGAAGTGCCCGGTCGCCCCATTCGCTTGTACCGGCTCCGAGCCTTGTAAGCGGCCCGATAATGACTCTGGGAGTACATTTCATGTCGATATCAGTCATCATTTACCTCATGAATCTCCGGGGAAAAAAAAGGCAGGGCCCTGAGCCCTGCCTCCCATATCTGCATGACGTGAGCTATCAGACGCCGAAAACGTCCATAATGCTGTCGGCCACGGCCTCAACAACTTTATCGTTGATGTAATCGGGATCCTCGAGCTTGGCTTTGACTTCTTCCACCCTGTCCATGCGAACGTCGGGAGTGGCGCGGACAATATCCGCGGTCTGCTGAAGTGCGGCAGAACGTCTGGCTTCTTCGGAGACGGCCACCGAATCGGTGGGAGCCTGTTTGGCGACATTTGTCGGCTTACCCGTTTTTTTGTACTTAGCAACCGGATCAACCGGTCCCAACCTGTCAATGGTCATGTTTGCTCCTCGCTCCGATTCATTCTTAGTATCGGCAACGACCCTATAAGTTTAACCGGTGGAAAATGAAAAATCGAAAGTTTTAGAGGAAAATCATCCCTTTTTTCCGATTCCCACCAGAACTGCGAATTCACCCTTAAGGGTACTCCTTGCAGTCAACACAGCCAAGGCCTCCTCAGCCGTTCCGGAGAGAAATTCCTCGAATTTCTTCGTTATTTCCCTGCCAATGAGGATTTTACGCTCAGGTGCGAGTTCTTTCAGATCTTCGAGAAGCTTAAGAATCCGATAGGGAGATTCGTAGAGAACAAAGATCATATCCGTTTCCAGGAGCTCTTTAAGGCGGTTTCGACGCCTTCCTCCCTTGGGAGAGAGAAAACCTTCAAAGACAAAACCCTTACCGGCGGTACCGGCGACGCTCATGAGAGTTGTCACTGCGGATGCGCCCGGCAGGGGTACGACAGGGAAACCGGCTTCGCGCACAGCCCCGGCCAGTCGACCCCCCGGATCACTCACACCGGGAGTACCGGCATCGGATACATAGGCTACATCCCGGCCGCCTTCAAGCAGTTTAACGATGCCTTTCGAGCTTATCTCTTCGTTTCTCGCCCGGCAGCTGATAAGGGTTTTTATGGCTATCTCATACCGGTTCAGCAGCTTCCTGGTCTGACGGGTATCTTCGGCAGCGATAACATCCACCTCTTTAAGAACCCGAACCGCCCGGAATGTCATGTCTTCAAGGTTGCCGATGGGAGTTGCTATGACGTATAAAGTGGCCATTCTGCCAGTATAACGATAATTATTGAGATTGACCCCTTACGTAACAGAGGTATAATGATTCCGAAGCCCGTCAGGAGG